>DASTKD010000361.1:0-11006 GCA_035716135.1 Ktedonobacteraceae bacterium | reverse complement strand
TGAATGGTTGGAAGGGCGCAATGGTAATCGTAGCTCATGATCGCTATTTCCTCGATAAGGTGGTCTCGCGTACCATTGAGATGGCCTTTGGTCATATTGAAGAGTATCCGGGCAACTATACGCGCTACCTGCAATTACGCGAGGAGCGTATGGAACGCCGCCAGCGCGAATACGAGGCGCAGCAGGCGCATATCGCGCATACTGAAGAGTTCATCCGGCGTTACAAGGCCGGTCAGCGCAGCCGCGAGGCGCGCGGCCGCCAGAAATTGCTGGATCGTATGGAGCGCGTGCAACGTCCGCAAGATTTCCCTGAAATGCATTTCGAGTTTAACTCCGTCGTTGGCAGCGGTCAGGTGATTTTCTCGACGCAAAAACTCGTAGTGGGATTTCCCCCGGAACAGGCGGGCGATGAGCCAAAGGAACTGGTGCGCGTCGCGGATCTGGAATTGTTGCGCGGCGATTGCGCCGGATTGCTGGGGCCGAACGGCGCTGGCAAGACAACGTTGTTGCGCACCCTCATCGGTAATATTCAACCATTGAGCGGCCACGTCTATCCGGGTCATAACGTGCGTATTGGCTATTACTCACAGACGCACGAGGGTTTGAATCTTGAACGCAGCATTGTGGATGAGATTCGCCAGGTCAGCGTGTTGAGCGAGGATGGAGCGCGCAGCTTTCTTGGGCGTTTCCTTTTTAGCGGCGACGATGTATTTAAGTCGATAGGTTCATTAAGCGGCGGGGAGCGCAGCCGCGTAGCGCTGGCGAAACTCACGCTGCAAGGTTCGAACGTGCTGATACTGGATGAACCAACTAACCATCTTGATTTGCAATCGCGCCAGTTTCTGGAAGAGGTGCTGGGCGAGTTTGAAGGAACGCTGCTCTTTGTCTCGCATGATCGCTACTTCATCGATAGCCTGGCTACAAAAGTATGGGTGATCGAAGATGGCGTACTGATTCCTTATATGGGGAATTATACCGACTATCGCACACGCAAACGCCCAATCGTACTCGATATGCCGGAGCCTGTCAAAAACAATCCTGGCAACGTTCCGGCTCGCGCAAAAACAGGCGCATCTCCTTCCCACACGGCTCAAAAGAAGCAGGCGAGGGTCAAAGTACGCACTATTGAAGACGTTGAGCGCGAGATTGATAAAGCGGAAACGCGCGTAAAAGTGTTAGAAGATGAATTAGCTCAGGCCGCCCTGGACGGCGATGCCACGCAACTGACGCAACTATACGCGGATTACGAGCAAACGAAAGCCAGGGTTGATGAGCTTTTAATTGAATGGGAACAGCTTGCAGCCGCCTCTTGATGTGAACCACCGCAGGGGATTTCCAGAGCGCTCATCGATTGTCATCCTGAGCGCAGCGAAGGATCTCTCGCCCAGCCACACGCAGAGATCCTGAGCGCAACGAAGGATGACAGGGTCCGATTTGAGTGGGAATGTTCATCAGGAAAGACTGTTCTGAGGTAGTATATTATCGTAGAGAGTATGAGCGGAGCTTGTCCCCGCTCTGGCCTCTCTGTTTCCTTCTCACTCCAAGCACCAGGCCACCGATAAATCCGCCTATTCCTAATAGAAGCGGCAAGACGACGGCGGCTATCAGCCAGAAAGCCATAAAAAGTACGGGGACGATCAATGGGGGGAAGGCAACTACTTTATGGATGAGTATAGTATAACCAAATTTGTAGATGCCGCCCAGGATGCCTGCTGAAATCAGGCAAAGCAGGATGGTAAACAGGAATCGTCCAGCACCGTATAGGAAGGCTCCGCGCGCGGCCAGAATGCACAGCAAAGCCAGTCCGAAACTCTCCAGCGCGAAGCCGATGAGAATTGGCAGATGAGGCTGTAAAACGAGGATGGCCGCGCCTGCGCAGCCTGAAATCAACGCGAAAATTTGCAGAGTCGCGCTCAACAAAAACGATTTTGCGCTGTCGCGTATGGAGGTGGGTTTGCTCTGTGCTGTTAAGGTTTGTGGCTGCCATGCGTTATCGGGAGGTCTCGTGAGGCTCGCCTGGATAGAATCGCGGATGGCCTGGGCCTCTTGATTTTGCGGATTGAGAGTGATTGAACGCTCGATAGCTGATGATGCCTCCAATGGCCTGCCCGTATTCATGAGTAGCGCGGCCTGCATACTCCAGGCCAGAGCGTTGTTGGGGTCGATTTGCAGGAGTTGCTCGACGGCCACTAATGCCTCCTGGAAGCGGCCAGTCGAGCCGAGAATTTGACCTTTGAGGGTTAGCGCGTCAACATAGCTGGGGTTCATCTGAAGTACCTGCTCGACCAGCCCCAGCGCTTCAGAGATATTCTGCATCTGAATGGCCTGCCTGGCTTGCGACGCAAGCTTCATGCATTGTTGCTGGCGGTTCAGTTCCAGAACGGAAAGGGAAAGTTGCCCTGATGTCGAGGTGGATGGAGACTGTTGACCCGTCATGGCGGCTCTTGCATATGGCGCGGATTGTTCAACCAGTGGCCCGCTCTCACCGACGCCCTGATAGGTGAACTGGCCGGTTGATGATGCGGATGTTCTCATGGCGGCGAGCGAGGGAACAGCAGGAGAGAATGCTGGCAATTCTCCCACCAGTACGATTGGGCGCGGTTCCTGGCCGTAAATCTGGGGCTTATGCTGCGCGCCCGCTTTGCCGGTAGTGTAAGCATAAAGCTGTTGCAAGGTGATTTGTCCCGTTGATGGGTCCTTCGCGGGGCCGCTCAAACCTACGATCGTGCGGTACAGCGCGGTACCCAGGCCCTTTTCTCCCATTTCGGGTGCGAGATCGTTGCCGCGACAGGTGCAGTATACGATGCGTCCCTGGTTTTGGAATAATACTTGTTGGAGATTTGGCTCAATCAACGGCTGAAAATCGAACGGCGCTGTTCGCCGTTGATTCCAGGCCATGCCCGTTTGAAAACAATCGAGTATCAGGACGATTTGAGCGGCGCGGCTTGACCCCATCGCCTGGCGTACCAGGCTAGAAACATGGATAGCGCTGGCCGGTTGTGCATAAATAGTATTGGAACCAGCCAGGTAGCCCTCACCTCTGGCGTCATCGATAAAGGCGTGTCCGGCAAAATAGATGAAGATGAGGTCTTCCGGGTCAGCCGCGTGAACACAAAGCTGCATAAGTTGCGCTTCTAGTCGTTCCTTCGTCGCTTCCTGGCCCGCTGTGATATGTGTGTCAGCGGGATTCCAGGCACCCCCGCGCGGGTCTACCAGCCATTGCGCAAGAGCCTTTGCATCCGTTTCCGCGTATTGGAGTGGCTGGAAAGTGGGGTCTTGATACGTATTGATGCCGACGAATAATCCCAGGCGTTTACCCACAGACAATCTCCTCAATAGATGAGCATAAGAGCAATGCTTCTGCACACATTTTACAGCATTTAACACAAAGCAAGAATGAAATGGGGCGTTCAGGGTACTTTTGGTAATTCGTTGCCAGAACAAGAGTATTATGAGTCTGACCCTGGCAACCTCTCCCGTGTGTTATACTGCTTTGCGAAGATATAATTGTGATACATGCTGTCTCTAAGGGGAAAGCACTTATGCCTCGCATTCTTGGGATAACTGGAAACATCGCTTGCGGCAAAACCGCCGTAGGGAAAATGCTGCTAGAGATGGGAGCGGAACGTTACATCGACGCCGATGCGGTGGTGCATGGTCTCTATTTGAGCGGCCAACCCATTGCTGTGCAGGTCGCGCAGGCGTTCGGCTCCCAGGTACTCGCGTCCGATGGCAGCGTCGATCGCAAAGCACTGGGCGACATCGTGTTTCAGGATAGGGATGCGATGCGGCGTCTGGAGTCGATTGTGCATCCAGCCGTTGGGCAAGCCATTGCGAACAAACTGGCGGCTGTCAGTTCCTCTGGCATTGCCGTCATTGACGCGGTCAAGTTGCTCGAAGGCGGTTCCGGGGCCTTTTGCCAGAGCAAGTGGATGATACTATGTACGGAAGAACAAGAGTTAGCGCGCTTGATGGAGCGCAATAACATGAGCCGTGATGAGGCATTGGCGCGCCTGCGCGCCCAACCAGCGGTCAAACCCCGGCTGACTATGGTAGACGAGGTGATCGATAATAGCGGTTCGTTGGAGGAGACGCGACGCCAGGTGGCGGCGGCTTTTGAACGCTTCATCAAACAGTTTCCTGCATGATGTTCAAACCTATTGACATTGTTAAAGAGGATGCGTATAATTCACTCATCCAATTGATGTGTATTTCTGCTATTGCCAGTTACTCTATCTACAGGATAATCGAGAAGGGGGATTTAAATATTTTAACCTGAGCAATTTTAGCCTGAAAGCGGTGAGATTCAAGAGCTTTCTGACGTAATAACGTAAGAGGGGAGATTGCTTGTTCAAACCAAAAGCGAGCGCCCTCACCCTCAGAGAAAGTGGTTTATCTTGTAGAATTGAAGGAGGCTGACTACTTTGAAGAAGAGATGGTCACGTATTTTTGCCCTGTCAATGGGCATCCCTCTGCTGCTGGCTATTTTGGCTGCCTGCGGTTCAGGTTCTACCACCGGCACTGGCGGCGGTAACACACCTACTACCACAGGCTCTACTACCATCAAGATTGCGACCGAACTGCCGGTATCCGGCAAGGATGAGAGCAGTGGCAAGCCTACTGAGAACGGTGCGCACCTGGCGGTCGATCAGGCCAACGCCAATCACACGATCCCCGGCTATACGCTGGTATTTGACCCTAAAGACGATGTTGGCCCCAGTGGCACGAATGATCCGGTTGTCGGCGCTGCGAACGTGAGAAGCCTGGTTGGCGATGCGCTGGTTGCCGGAATCGTTGGCCCTTTTAACAGCGCGGTTGCGAAGTCGGAGATGCCGATAACCAACAACGCTCCTCTGGCCCAGATTAGCCCGGCCAACACGAATACCTGCCTCACGCAGGAAGGGGCGGCGGCTGGTTGTACCGGTGCCAACGATCTGGTACCAACCCTGCGACCTACAGGCAAGGTCACGTACTTCCGCATTGCCACTACTGACAGCCATCAGGGTCCTGCTGGCGCGGATTACCTTTACAAGACAAAAGGTTATCACAGTGTGTATGTCATCGATGATGCGACGACCTATGGTGTTGGTATCGCCGATGCTTTCAGCAAGGAGTGGACCACTGATGGTGGAACGCTGCTGGGACGTAGTAGTGAACCCAGTACGACCACCTCATACGTATCTCTGCTGACCCAGATTGCTTCGAAAAAGCCCGATGTGATTTACTTTGGTGGGCTTGACTCTACCGGTGGTATCTTGATCCGCCAGCAGATGACGCAGGTCCCCGGATTGCAAAATCTGCCATTGGGTGGTGGTGACGGCCTGGTTACCAGCACTTTCTCCAAAACTATTGGAACGAGTGGCGGCGGCCCTATCTTTGGTACGGTTGCAACCACTGACGTAGCCAAGGCACCTAATGCGCAAGCCTTCCTCAGCGCGTATGACTCAACCTACGGTGTCGCCAACCTTGGCGCATACAGCGCTGCAGGCTATGATTGTGCAAATATTATAATCCAGGCGATCAAGACGGCTCTAGCCAATGGCGCTCACACTCCTACTAGCTCGAGTGATGCTGCGGGAGCCAAGGCGTTCCGGCAGGCCGTTATCAACGCCATTCAGAACATTTCCTTTACCGGAGTACTGGGGGCGCAATCCTTCGATGCGAATGGGGATACCACCAACCGCGTCATCACGATCTACCAGGTTGGCGCTAATCCGCCAAATATACCCTTCAGCACGCCTGGTTGGAATCCAGTGGCGTCGGTGAATGTAGAAGGATAATTCGTGATAGTATAGCTCAGGTGGGAATGATCTGGATAGTCGCACCACCTGGCTTCACAGGTCAGGCGGGGGATAGTCGGCATGTAATGTGCTATAGACTACCCCCTTGCTTTCTATTTGATTTAGTCGTGTTGCAAAATTCTTGAATATTTAGGAAGGAGGGAAGGCGATAAGCTATGACTCTGCTCTTGCAAGAAATCGTCGTAGGGCTAACTACCGGGACAATTTACGCTCTTATTGCCCTGGGATATACAATGGTCTATGGTATCGTCGAGCTGATTAATTTCGCGCACGGTGATATCTTCATGATTGGCACCTTTGTTTCAATATCTATTTTTGGACTGCTAGGTATTACTGCCACGTCGCACCCTACAGGATTCGCGCTTATAGGTGTACTGGTTATTACCTGTCTGGTTTCGATGCTAGTTTGTGCCGTACTCGGATTGGTAATTGAACGTGTGGCATATCGTCCCCTGCGGAATGCCCCACGACTCGCTCCTCTGATTTCCGCTATTGGGGTTTCGTTGATTCTCGAAAATTTTGGATCGCTCTGGAAGGGTGTCTCCTTCGTCTCCTTTCCCCAGATTTTCCCCCAGGTTACCTATGATATAGGCCCGGTGACTATTAGCAGTGTCAACATACTCGTACTCGTCGTCGCGCTCTCGTTGATGATTGGTCTTCAGTGGATGGTTAATAGCACACGTATAGGGCGTGCAATGCGGGCGGTGGCTCAGGATCGTGAAGCGGCCGCGCTCATGGGCGTGAACGTTGATCGTATCATTGGACTCACCTTCTTCATAGGCGCGGCGCTCGCCGGAGCTGCCGGTTTCATTTACGGCTTGCAATACGGTAGTTCCATTTTCTATATTGGCTTCCAACTTGGCCTTATTGCCTTTACGGCAGCAGTGCTGGGTGGTATTGGTAATCTTGCGGGCGCTATGCTCGGCGGTGTGGTAATCGGTATCATTTCGGCGCTGTCTTCTCTCATACCCGGTTCCATATTGCCACATGGTGGAGATGCGTGGCAAAATGCCATCATTTTTGCTATTCTTATCTTAATTCTGGTTTTCCGGCCCTCTGGTCTGCTCGGTCAGCAGGTTCCTGAAAAGGTGTAAAGGATGTGAGCATGTTTCGATGTTATGGGCATACTAGGCCAGAAATGAGGTGATGCTGCTGTGTTTCTATCAAGAAGCTCCAATATCCTGCTTCCAGCATCCGATACGCGCAAGCTTTTGATCAAATGGGTTGTGGCCCTGCTTGTACCTGTGGTCGTGTTTACCCTCTGGGGCGGCGAGTCTATCATCAATGCCGTGATATCGCCTGCAACTGCTAGCGGAGGTGTTCCTACTGATACTGGATCACTCGTCGCGGCTGCTATTTTCACTGTTGTCTTCAACATCGTCGTTCTGTTGCTGGCCGGCTATCTGGTAGCGGCTGATAGTGGGCGACGCGGCATGATCGAGTTGTGGGTCGAGGTAATTGTTTTTGCCCTGGTTCCGCTCATTCTCGTGATTCTTCTGGGCCTGATATTAGGCATGGCGCTGGCTGCTGTTGCCTGGTTGGCGTACTTCTATGTGCGTAATGCCGTGCGCAAAGCGCGACACTATACCCCTCCACCTCCATTAGCGAGCCTCAAAGCCATCAACGCCGAGCAGCGCTCCGTGTTAATGAGCCGGGCCATACTCGGAGGCTTCTGGTTTGGGCTGACATTCGCGCTTATCTCACTGGTTGTTGACCTCGCCTATTTCTTCTCAGGTTCCTTGCCGACTGTAATATTGATCTGGGCGATTATTCGTACCATTCTTCTGCCCGTTGCTGGCTATTTCCTGGGACGTTTGGCTGGCATAATGGCCTTGCGCCGCACACTCCCTCAAACGGGAAACGGCACTGGTGGAAACGGGGAGAATGGAAGGAATGGGAGTAGGAATGGCTTGCGCAGGCGACAACAACTGGAAGTACTTTCTACGACCCGCGCCCGTGAGGAAGCGAAGGACCTGGTACCCAACGATTTACCTCTCAGAAGCGCTGGCGCGCAGCGTTTTTTCCTGACGTTGCTTGTGGCCGTTATGCTCTTCTATCCCATACTTGATTCATTCTTATTCGGCCCAGGCACAGATGGTCGCCTTGCCGGATACGGAGATGCGGGTTATTACGTGATCCTGGCGCTCGGTTTGAATATCGTCGTTGGTTTCGCGGGACTGCTCGATCTTGGCTATGTGGCTTTCTTTGCTATTGGTTCCTATGCCTGGGCCATGGTTGGCTCAACACAGTTCGGTTTCCTTACAGGGATTCTTGTGAATCCTCACATTTGGCCCTGGTTTTTCTGGCCCATGTTGCTTGGAGCCGCCCTCATCGCGGCTTTCTTCGGAGTAATACTTGGCGCTCCGACGCTGCGCTTACGTGGCGATTACCTGGCAATTGTGACGCTCGGCTTTGGTGAGATCGTACCGGTTGTCTTTACAGAACTCGATAAGTATACGAACGGCATCAATGGAATTGTTGGTATCTACTCGCCAATATTGCCTGGTGTCGATTGGTCCTCTTCAACACCATACTACTATCTGATCCTCGTACTGATTGCCATCACCATCTTTATCAATGTTCGCTTGCGCGACTCGCGGCTGGGCCGTGCCTGGATCGCTATCCGTGAGGATGAAGTTGCCGCCGAGTCTTCGGGTGTCAACCTCGTCCGTACCAAACTGTTTGCCTTTGCAGCCGGCGCATTCTTCGCAGGACTCGCGGGGGCCTTCCATGCAGCCAAACTTGGTAGTGTCTCGCCAGACAGCTTCGGCTTCGGCGATTCCGTGATTTACCTTGCAATGGTAGTTATTGGTGGTATCGGCAGTATCCCCGGTGTGATTGTTGGGGCAATCGCGGTCTATGCCATCAACGTGTTTATCCTCGCAAACCTCGATAGCCTGGCTTCCGATCCGAACAATATACTCTATGCGGTTCACAATACTATTGCCAATGTCGTTCCCGGTTTTACCTTTGGCAATATTCGCAACCTGGTCTTTGGCATCATTCTTGTTGCGATCATGATCTTCCGGCCAGAAGGGCTGATTCCAAGCGCGCGGAGACGACGCGAATTACAACATGGTAACAATGAAGAGGTGGAATTAGGTGCATTGGATGTGCCGCCCGGATCGGCTGAATTCGAGGCTGAGGTGCATGTTGAGTAACGGTAAGTCGGGAGTTTTCTATGAGCATTGAACAAGCCAATGGACATTCTGATAGTCCACTTCTGGAATTGAGTAATGTAACTAAACACTTTGGTGGCCTTGCGGCAGTGCAGGACGTCGATCTCCAGGTCTGGCCCAGGCAAATCGTTAGCGTTATTGGGCCAAATGGCGCTGGAAAAACGACGGTCTTCAATCTGATTACCGGTATTTATCGACCAACTTCGGGTGATATTCGCCTTGCTGGCCGTTCATTAGTCGATTTGAAGCCGAACGAGATAGTCAGGCGCGGTATTACTCGCACATTTCAGAATATTCGCCTTTTCAACAATATGACAGTTCTGGAGAACGTGCTGGTAGGGGAGCATACGCAGCTCAAGGCGAGCGTGTTGGGTTCCATTTTTCGCACGCCGGGTGTCAGGCATGAAGAGAACGAGGCTCGCAAACGGGCTATTGATCTGCTGAGCTTCTTTGGTACTGCGCTGGTGGAGCGGCAGGAAGAGTATGTGATTAATCTTTCCTATGCAGATCGCCGGCGCGTCGAAATCGCGCGCGCGCTGGCCGCTAAACCCGCGTTACTCTTGTTAGACGAGCCAACCGCAGGCATGAACGAAGCAGAGACACTTGAAGCCGTGAAGTACGTGCGCCGTTTACGCGATGAATTGGGCTTGACTATCCTGTTGATCGAGCATAAGCTAGCAGTGACGATGGGCATGTCAGATAGTATTGCTGTCCTCGACTATGGGCGTAAAATAGCAGAAGGCTTACCCGAGGATGTACGGCGAGATGAGAAGGTCATTGCCGCTTATCTTGGCAAACCTACAAGGACAGAGCAAACGTCCGCTGATGAGGGCTTAATTTGATAGAGTCCATGAGGTTCCAGGAGCTTTTTTGTTTCCCAGGCTAAGGCCAGGGACTGGCGGCGCAGGAGGATAATCGCTAAATGACAAGTGCTGAAATTTCTCCCACTCCTTATGGCGAGGATGTAGCGGAGGCCAAAAAATCAACGATGTTACAGTTACATGATGTAGATACATTCTATGGCCCCAGCCAGGTTCTCCATAGCGTCTCGCTCGAGGTCAATCAGGGCGAGATCGTCTGCCTGCTGGGAGCAAATGCGGCGGGTAAGACCACGACCATGAAAACCATCTTTGGTCTGGTGCGTCCTCGCAAGGGAAGCATCGAGTACCAGGGCAAGCGCATTGATGGTAAATTGCCCGGTGATATCGTGCGTCAGGGCATAGCGCTGGTACCTGAAGCCCGTCGTATCTTTCCGCGTATGAGCGTGTTGGAGAATCTGGAAATGGGCGCATTTATCCGCAACAATAGAACGGAGGTCAAGCAAGACATCGAGCATGTCTGCGAAATTTTCCCGCGCATCAAAGAGCGCTTAAAGCAGTTTGCAGGCACTATGTCAGGCGGCGAGCAACAAATGTTGGCGATGGGCCGCGCCCTGATGTCTCGTCCGCGCATGATCTGTATGGATGAGCCATCGATGGGGCTTTCACCCATTCTGGTGCAAACGGTCTTTGACACCATTGAACGTGTGCGTAACGAGGGTGTGACGATCTTCCTCGTCGAACAAAACGCGTCGATGGCCCTCAGCCTGGCTGATCGTGGCTACGTTTTACAAACAGGCCAGATTGTATTGAGTGACACTGCTCAAAACCTGCTAACCAACGACCTCGTGCGCCAGGCATACCTGGGCGGCGCATAAATAAGAGATGGGAAAGGTCTGCGAGTGGTTTGTTGATGGCGAACCACTCGCAGACCTTTCCCATCTCTTATTACCTGTCTAACTTTTTATGCAAAGCCTCGATACGCTCAATTATCTCTGCCAGGGTGGTAACGCCCAGGTCTTCCATGTCTTCACGCAGCGACTCAAGCAGTTCCAATGTTTCCATGTCGTTGTATTCGTCCCGGTCGAATGCGTCATCTTCCGTTGATTGAGCCTTTTCATTGTCCTTTGACACGTTAGCCATTTGCTCTCCTTTCAAATTCAGGTGTATAGTTAATGTGCTCGTTCGCTGATTCATACTGACATCAC
>DASTKD010000360.1:0-8681 GCA_035716135.1 Ktedonobacteraceae bacterium | reverse complement strand
GTCGAAACCTATCTGGATTGTTGGAAAATCATGCTGTTGCATCACGTTCTATCCCCTCTTGTTGTGCTTCCTCTTTTTTCTGCTGCCTGCCCGGTTCTTCTCGTTGTCCCCTCGTTCAGATTCGGTCTGCCAGTATTCCGTGTTCATAAGCGCCTGCGCCTCATCGTGTTTTCCTTCTTTGACGAGAAATAGGATACGTTCCGCGCCCCGTTGCATACGCGCGGTAATCATCTGATGTGAGGCGGTACCGGCAAATCCATACAGCGCCTGTCGCGCGGCCTCTTCCTCTAACGCTTGCCGTTCCCGAAATGCTGCCACCTCGCTGCGATGAGTATCTGACATAGCGATCCTCCTTGCATCTTGATTTGCTCGAAGCCAGACATGCTTAACCGTTACCTCTTGAGTTTAGCTGGCAGGAGGAAAATATGTGGATGAAAAATGTTATAGTTGCGTTCTGATGGGGTTTAAGTGGCATCCATTTGGACAAGGGCAAGCCCTGGCTTAGCGCAACGACCCGGCAGGCAACAAAATACGCACAGTCACGCCCTCGCCGGGAGCGCTTTTGATGGTCAGGCTGCCGCCGGCGATTGCCAGCAGCGCGCTGTGGGTGAGCAGGCCGCCGCCCGTGCCACTGGTAGCGCTGCTGGCGGCACTAATGCCCACGCCATCGTCGGTGACGATCACTTCCAGGCCATGATCTGCCTTATTCCATGATGCCTTGAAGAGCAGGCGCAGGTGGCGATGCTCGTCGGAGCCGCGCGCGTGACGGGCGGCATTGCGCAGCGCTTCCTGCACGGCGGCAAAGACCAGTTCGGCGATGGCGGGCGGCATGACTTCATCGATGTAGGCGGCGGTCTCGTCGGAGACGCACCATTCCACTTCGTCGAAGGCGTACTGAAAATCCTGTTCCAACATGGTGCGTATAGCGCTAATCATGCCGTCCTGTTCAAGGCGATGGGGCGCACTGGGCGCGGTGGCGCGCATCAGAGCGGCCAGGCGGCGGTGCGCGTCCGATATGAGCGCGATAGTTTCATCAACGGCCTGTGAATGTTCCCCGCTGTCATCCGGCGCGGGTGTGTCGTCGCTGGCGGGGTGCGAGCGCAGGGTTTCCAGTTGCAGGAGAGCCAGGTGCATCTGCGGCAAGATTTCGTCGTGCAGCACGCGCCGTTGTTGCGCTCCCAACAGCTTGACATCGACGATACGGCGGCGCAATAGTCCCGCTACCGCTTGCATGGCTTCATGGTCGCCAAGCGTGTCGAGGATGCGCTGCCCGCAGGCGTGCGCGAGGTTCATGTCCTCATCGGTCAGCGCACCCCCGTCATCGCGCGGGCCAAGATAGAGCGTGGCGACCAGCCCGCGCTCGTCATAGATGGGCAGCATCCAGCAAATCATCGGCGCTTCGTTGACGAAAAGCTGAATGCGCGACGGTATTTCTGAGCTGCCGTTACGTTTCTCGATCAGCTTTTTGTCAGCGAGCGGTGAGAATAATGCGCCGTTCGCCAGCGATGAAACGGGCCAGCGATAGCTGAAACGCCGCCTGACGGTGCCGGCCAGCACGACCAGATAGGCGCACTGCACCCCCAGCACATTTTCGCACAGGTGGTAAAAAAGGTCTTCCAGATCCTTCTCGGTCTTCTGGAGGTCGGTATTCAGCCAGTGGCGCACGCTGGTGCTGCGCACGAACGGCCCCAGCAGCGCAATGTAGCGATCGTGCGCGGTATAGCTGCTCCAGGTGAACAGGGCATACGCGCCGATCACCAGCGAAGTGATAATCAGCAGCCCACCCGGACTGCTATGCGTTACGTTGACCAGCAGGGTGATAAAAAGAGACAAAGCCGTCGAAACGATCACCGTGCCGCGCCATTGCTCAAGGAAGCCGCGCCGCGAGAGCGGGCGTTCGATCAGGATGCCATGTCGCATGATGGAATAGCCGATCAGTAGAATCACGACTGCTACCGCGCCCGTCGCGCACAAATCCAGGATGAGCAGGTTCATGGGAAAGATATTGCCGTAGATCAATCCAATATTGATGGGCGTTTCAGGCGCGACAGCAGCGATAGGATGCCGCAGCCAGTTGACGATATTCTGGACTACCAGCACGCCCAGCGTAGTTGTCAGCATCACCATCAGCAGCGCGGCCAGTAACAGCACCGGACGCGCCAGGTGCCAGGAAAGGTGCGGCTCATCCAACAGTTCTTTGTCGCGTGGGTCATCCCAGAATGCATCGATCAGAGCGCGGCGCAAACCCAACGTGTGCGCTGTGGACTGGTTCAGAAAATGCCAGAAGGCGCGCAACAAACGGCTGATGCGCCCAATCGTGAACCAGGGCGCGATAGCACAAAAAGTGACGTAGCAGAGAAAGAGCAGGGAGAGCAGCACGGGCGGCGAGAATACGCCGCTGGGAATATCATCCAGAGCTTCGTTATACACGATCAAGCGCAGCGCGCCAGCGTAGGTAAAGGTAGATGGATTGAAAAGCAAACACCCCAGTACCGTCGCGCCAAGCAACGCGCCAATCGCCAGCAAATAGGGCCTGCGCCTGCGCCATCCCTGGTTGATGAGCGCGGCATAGTACAGGCCGATGGCAAACCAGATATACGGCACACCCAGCGCGGGCAGCCAGATAAGATGCCACAAAAAATCCTGGCTCACCAGCCCCGTCGTCTGCCCCGGCGACCCGGAGATCAGCAGCGCGTGAATAAAGAAGAATAGCGCCGACAACCCTAACCCCACGACTCCCAGCCGCGCAATGCCCGCCTTGCGATCCCCATTCAGCCACACCGTAAAGGCCAGCCAGAGAAACGCCACCAGGTTAAAAATGGATAACGCCAGCAGACATGCGCGCAATATATATGCCGGTTGTAGTAGGGTTGCGATGCCCATGCGATTCCTTAATGGTCTGCGGCTCTCGCCACATAGAGCGGGATGTGCTTGATGGTATCCCGATGGGTATATTTTATCATGGGGGTAAACTGGAGTCGGTGAGGCATTGATATGAGAAGCAAGCGTACTTCCTCGACATGCTATAATAGACAGACCATAATTACGGGGAAGAGCTTGATAAACGGTTGCAGCAAAGGATGCGGGACATGTTGAGGGCAATTCACTGCGATACTCAGGGTCATATTTTTCGTCATCTCACAAGCCTTGAGCAGGCAAGTGAAGTAAAAAAAATTCCTGACTCTCTCCTATGGCTTGATCTACAGAGTCCAAACGAGCAGGAACTCACGAAACTGGGCAAGGAATTCAATCTGCATCCACTCGCTATTGAAGATGCGAGCCGTGAGCATCAACGTCCAAAGGTAGACGAATATGAGAGTTTTTATTTCGTCGTCTTCTATTCCGCTAATTTCAATACCACCGCTCAAGAACTGGACATCTGTGAACTCGATATGTTTTTAGGGAAGAACTACCTCATTACCGTCCATAATGAGCATATCCATGAATTGGATGAGGTAGAGCAGCGTTGGACACACAATGCGAAACAACTCGAATGGGGAGTGGGAGTCCTCCTCTATACGCTGCTGGATACAATCGTAGATCGATATTTTCCTGTAATCGATGAGCTGGTCAACCAGGCAGAAGAACTCGAAGATCGTTTATTTACGGGCGTTGTCAGGCAAACTAGCTTCACCCAGGAACTTCTTGAACTGAGAAAGCATTTTTTAACCCTTCGCCGTATCGCTACGCCGGAACGCGATGTACTCAACACCTTGACGAATCGGGATAATCCAATCTTCGATGAACATGCCCTGATCTATTTCCGCGATGTTTATGATCACATCACTCGTCTTGCCGATACCATTGACCTGTATCGAGATCAGATCAGCACAACTATGGACGCGAACCTATCTATCGTCTCGAATGACCTGAATAAAGTGATGCGTACCCTCACGGCAGCATCAATTATTTTAATGGCAGACTCATTACTGGCGGGTATCTGGGGGATGAATTTTGTAAATATCCCTGAGTTGAGGTTGCAGTTTGGCTACTACGGCGCTTTAGTACTCATGGTAGTTATATCACTCCTGCTTCTCCTTTTTTTCAAGCGCCTGAAATGGTTCTGAGTACAGAAAATTGCTCATATTATCTTCATTATCAATCAAACCGCAATTATCGTGGTACTCTGGCACATAGCCTCACTCCTCCTTATACAACGGCACCCACTCCCCGCGTCGGTCCTGCACCAGCGCGACACCATCTTCATCCCACATAATCATCCTGTTCAGAGTATAAATCAGCGTGGCCCTCGCCCTCGCAACCTTGTCATCAACCGCCGTATCGCTGAGGCCCCAGGAGGCGTAGATGCGGCCATTGGTGCGGCTGACGGCACGTTTGTCGTGCAGGTTGAGGCGGGCGGCGATTTGTTCGTTGGTCATGCCCTGGGCGACCAGTTCGGCTACGCGCAGTTCGTTGGGTTCCAGCAGGGCGCGCGGGGATTGCTCGTCGAGGTCGCGTACCTCTTGCACGCGGTCTTCGATTTCGGGATCGACGAGACTGCGCCCGTTGATGGCGTCGCGCAGCAGGGGGACGAGCATTCCGGGCAGCAGGTAGTTGCTTTTGCGCACGTAGGCATAGTGCGTCAGGATGCCGGAGGCGCGAAATTCGCGGTAGTAGTCGTCGTCGTCCTGGATGGAGTAGAAGACTACCGGCATACGAGGGCGTTCGCGGCGAATGGCGATGGCCGCGCCCACGCCGCTCAAGGCTTTGCGCCCGGCCTGCGGGTCTTGCAATTGCACATCCATCAAGATCACATCGACATCCAGTTCCAGCGCGCGCCCCAGGGCTTCGCGGCCCGTCGCGGCTTCGCCCAGCACCTGCACGGCCCCCGTCGCCTGCAAGCCTTCGCGTAAGGCTTTGCGCAGCGGCCCATGATCGTCCACCAGCAATAATTTCATCGTTTGCATAGTATTCATATCGCAGCGCCAGATAAATTTCAACGACCAAAGTCGGCCCTGTCATTCTGAGCGCAGCGAAGAATCTCGTTTGCCACACAGAGATTCTTCGCTGCGCTCAGAATGACAGGGGATGGCTGGTTTTGATCGTTAATGTTCATCAGGTAATACGACTGCATCCTTCATAGATTTATGGAAAGCGTACCCAGTATAGCAGGTTTGGGTGCCGAGAGATAGATTTTGAGACACTTGCTGGTGTGTCGCGGGATCAATTTTACTCTACATTCCGCGCTGTCGCAGGATGTAGCAGGGGATAAAAGTTGATGGCCCAGCCTACCCCAAATGCCTGTGGCACCAGTATCTGCGCAGTATCCTTATTCCAGAAAGTGGCGCGTATGCGTTCGAATGTTGGTCGTCGAAAGTCATAAGGAACAATACCTGCGACGCTGCCATGCCAGGTTCGTTCTTCAGGCGGCAGGCGCAGTTGATCTCTCACAGCTAACACGACAAGTAACCCGATCAATGCGCCCCACAGGATATTGCCGGGTTTTGAGTTCTTTTTGCGGCTCATAATTTCTCACATCTCTCTTTCTGAGGAATACACTCATCTAAATTAAGGCACTGGCAGCGGATGCCCGATTCCAGGATGCGTTTCATACCCTGCGCCCTGGTAATCAGTGCCTCGAGTTCGCTTAGCTTTTGCTCGGCCAGCGTGCGCCAGCGCACACCAAGCGGCGCATTTTCATCGAAACCTGAAACAAGCGTCTGGATTTCAGCCATCGAAAAGCCCGCCTGTTGAGCAAGCTGGATGAATGCCAGTTGCTGAAAGACACGCGGAGAATAGCGCCGGTGTCCTCCATACACCCTTGCAGGTTGGGGCAACACGCCTATATCCTCGTAATAACGGATGGCCGAGGTACGTAGTCCGGCACTTTGTGCGACTTCGCCAATCGTCAGTTCGTTCAAATTGATGCTTCTCCCCTCTTGACTTCAAGTTCACTTGAAATTGTACACTCGTTTTTGAGGGGATGCAAGTGGCATTCCCCTCAACAGAAGCGTAGATACGCTAATAAAGAAAGAGGTGTTTATCATGCCCGATACAGATACTCAAGAGGAAGCGCAGCCGGTCCCACTGGCCTGCTTGCTCACTGGAGAAGACCTGAAGGCGCGAGGTGAGGTCGTGCAGCCGCTTATGGCCTCGTATCAAAAATTGCAAGAGCTTGAAGACGGCTATGCCTTCCAGTTTCCAGGCGAGCCAGACTGGATAGAAAAGGTAGTGGCGTTCGTTGCTGAAGAAAGAAAGTGCTGCCCCTTCTTCACCTTTGAATTGCGCTATGAGCCAAACCTGGGACCAATCTGGCTGAGCCTGCGCGGAAGCGCGGAAATAAAGGACCTGTTGCGCGATCAGTGGCCTGTTAAGCTCTAATCAACTGAAAATGATGCTGGTCGCATACAAGATACCCGGCGAGTATCTTGTATGCGGCCAGCATAAATTTTCAGTTAATATCCCGTACCATTCTCAAAGGCACTGGCGATGACGCTGTAGCCTTGAGTGGTGGCGTGGATGTCTTTGAAAATGCTGCACATCCAGGTGTAGTTGCAGATGTTGTTGTTTGGCACGCCTGCTCCGCCAAAGAGACCAAAGACATCGGCGATGATGCCGAAGCCCTGCACATCGTTTGCAAGATGCTGGTTCAGCAACTGGATGTCTGGCACGGTGTCCGGGCAAATGTTCTGGTAGGGATCATAGTAATTCATCATGACGATATCCCCGCTCATCTGACCGTTGACCAGCATGGCGGCCCGCAACTGGCTGAGGATGGTATGCACATTGGCATCAACCGCCGCCAGGTCGCTGGTGAAGCTGGCAGAGATGGCGCAGTTGCTCGTGTTAAAGTCGGCCTGCAAGTCGTTCGCGCCTATGTCGAGCGTGACGGGGCTGACCTGGCCCCGGTAAATCTTCAGGTAGGCGACGGCGGCGGCAAGCTGCGGGCCAATATACGGGAATTTGCGCAGGTAGGGATAGGGACAACCACCATTGATGAACGTGCTGCTCGTCTCACCCGGACACCCCAGGTTCGCCAGGTGCTTGACGCCATGTTGGGAAAGGTTGCTCATAAAATCATCCGCGTACCCATGACTGAAATTGAGGTCAGGTTGGAAGCCGAAGGCCAGCGAGTTACCGAGGGCCAGGTAACGCGCTTTGGGACCAACCAGTGTGAAACGATGGCTATAAGAAATGGCAAATGCAGAGGGGGACGCGATTACAAGCAACAACGCTACGAGCGCCAGAGGTACGAGGATACGACGGTACGTATGCCTTTTCCTGAGCATACTTGCCTCCTTTGGCAGAATCAGAAGCGAAGAAGAGTACAGAGTTTCACTGTACGAGGAAGGAATACACACCCATTATAGTAGAGTGTACCATATTCAGAGGCGTCGATAAGCTTGACCGCTTTTATCCCGTAGTCTATAGTGAATGAGAATACATTTTATTTTCGGGTGAGGCATATGGCAACAACACAACGGGGCAGTATTCATCTTGGGCTGGTGCTGCATAATCATCAGCCGGTTGGCAATTTTCCCTGGGTATTTCAACAGGTCTACGAAGAAGCATATCTTCCCATGATAGAGGCTCTGGAACGTCATCCCACCGTGCGCCTGGCGCTGCATTACACCGGATCGCTGCTCGATTGGATGGAAGAAGCACAACCGGCCTTTCTGAAGCGTATCGCGGCGCTGGTGGAGCGCAAGCAAGTCGAGATGGTCAGCGGCGGCTATTACGAGCCGATCTTGCCCGCTATTCCCGATAGCGATAAGCTGGCGCAGATACGCCGTTTGACAGAGCGTATTGGGCGCGATTTTGGCACGCAGGCGAGCGGCATGTGGATAGCAGAGCGCGTCTGGGAGCCGGGGCTACCACGTCTTTTGCGCGAGGCAGACATCGAATGGACGATCCTGGATGACGCCCATTTCAAAAGCGCCGGACTCGATGATAGCGACCTGTACGGCTACTACGCGACGGAAGATCAGAGCAGCGTGCTGAAAGTGTTCGCAACCAGCAAATCGCTGCGCTACTCCATCCCCTGGAAACCAGCATCCGAGACCATCGAGATTTTGCGCGCGCTGGCAACGCCGGACGGCAGGCGCATAGTGGTGATGGGCGATGATGGCGAGAAATTCGGTAGTTGGCCCGATACGCAGGAGTATTGCTGGGGTTCGGGCGGCAAAGCCGGGTGGGTCGAGGAGCTTTTCAGGCTGCTGGAGATGAATAGCGACTGGCTGCACACCATTCCGCTCGGTGAGTATGCACGCCGCTACCCGGCGCTGGGACGCATCTACATCCCCACTTCCTCTTACATTGAAATGAGCGAGTGGGCCTTGTCAGCCAGAAAATCGTATGCCTTTGATAAGCTATTGCGCAAGCTCGAAGACGAACACCGCGACGACATCTTGCAATTTATGCGCGGCGGATTCTGGCGCAACTTCCTGGTGCGTTATAGCGAGGTCAATAACCAGCATAAAAAGATGCTGCGCGTCCACGATCATGTCTATGAGGCAGGGGCGAAGAAAGAGGCAGGGATAGAACACTTGTGGAAAGCTCAAGCCAACGATACCTACTGGCATGGGCTGTTCGGCGGCATCTACACCGCACATATGCGCTCTGCCATCTACCATCACCTCATCAAGGCCGAAAACGCCGCCGACGCCATCACTATGGGCAGCGAACCCTGGCAGCGTTTCGAGTTCACCGATTTCGACCGCGACAGCCAGGACGAATTGCTG
>DASTKD010000359.1:0-3387 GCA_035716135.1 Ktedonobacteraceae bacterium | reverse complement strand
GCTCGCTGGCTTGAGGAGTTTTTACGAGGAGAGACGCCACAGCCATCCGAAAGGCTTGACGAGTATTCAAATGAACGGATTTATCTGGAGAACCGTGACCGCTCATTAGCGGAGGTACGAGAGTTAATGCGTTCTACTCATGAGCAGTTTCTTCATCAAATTGACCTGCTCACACAAAAGTTTTCCGAAGAGGATTTGAACGCTGCGCACCGCTTTGCATGGACAGAGTCTTGGCCGGGTTACTCGCTGATTTCCGCCATCGCGGACAATTCCTATGAACACTATCAGGATCACACGCAGCATATTCGCCATTTGCTTGACGCATCCAGATCGGCATAAACAGGAAACAGGAGCTTTTGCCATGTAAAGGTGTTGCGCGTCTTGCTCTAATGTAGCGGTTATTCCCCCAAATCTCCTATATGATGCATTGATAGAGAGCGATTGTTTATAATGCAGCCGGGGATAAAATAATAAAGGGGGAATGCCATGAGGGTTCAGCGCGATGTGAAACCTCAAGCGAAGGTGTTTGTGGGTATATGTGTGGCGCTCCTTTTGCTGCTTACGGCCTGTCAGAATGGCGCGGGCCAGTCGAGCGATAATGCCATGCCGCAAATTCCCGCGCAAATACAGCAGGGCAACATTCCAGCGAACTCCAGCCCCATCGCGCTGCAAATAACTCCACATAACAATGGGCATTCTCCTACGCCCACAACTGGCTACAACTCTGGCGCGTCTCCGGGTCCGGTGCCGACGGGCAATGGGCAGATACCCGCCGCATTTCCGCGCTACTTCAGTTTTGGCGTGATGAGTCCTCCGGCGACGGCCTCCTCACTTGACGATATGCGCAGCACGAATGGAGCCGCCTTTACCTTTCGCTACCAATACTTGACCGGGGGCGCGAATACCGGGCGTGGTTGGGAGACCTGGCAGCAGCCAACGGGCCAGTTCGCCACCTATTACATGCAAGAAAGCGACCAGCACGGCTACGTACCCACATTTGTGTATTACGAGATCTGTTTGACGAACGGCCCGCATCCCTCCGATTACTGCGGTGGACATAACGTAGATCAGGATACAGGCAACCTTGCCAGCGCATCCGCCATGAATGCCTATTTTGGCAACTGGGTCTTGATGTTGCAAAAAATTCACACCTTCGGCAAGCCGGTACTGGTGATTGTAGAGCCTGACCTGTGGGGGTTTCTGCAAAATGCTTCAAATGGCAGTGATAATGCGGCGAATGTGCCTGCCAGTGTTGCTACTTCGGGTTTCGCGGATGCCGCCGGATTTCCCAATAACGCGCAGGGCTTCGCGTGGGCTTTGTTGCACATGCGCGATAAGTACGCGCCCAATGCTATGCTGACGCTACACGCATCGACGTGGGCGTCGGGCAACGATATTGCCGTCAGTACCGATGCGGGGCTGAATGTAGCCAGCATGGCTCATCAGGAGGCTACGTTTCTGAATAGCGCGGGGCTGTTTGGCAATCCCGCCGGTGTCTCGACCTGGGACCTGATCTCCAGTGATGTGGCGGACTTCGACTCCGCTCAGCCCAACGGGCGTTCCTGGTGGGATCGCTACAATCGCACCTTCCCCAATTTCGCGCGTTATCTCACCTTCATCGGCGATATTAGCCAGCAGACCCATCGCCGCATTGTGATGTGGCAGGTGCCAATGGGCAACCAGTACTTCGATACCATGAACAACACGCCGGGTCATTACCAGGACAATCGCGCCGAATACATTCTTGGCAACGTGCCGAGTTTCGCCACTGCCGGAGTGATTGCTGTTCTCTTCGGCCCCGGCAATGGCGGTACTATGAATATCGACGCTATGCACGACGGCGTCACCAATCCTGCCCCCATCAACAGCTACGAGTGCAATGTATGTAACAACCATACCAGCAGCTACCCCGATGATGACGGCGGCTTCCTGCGCATCTTCGTCGGCATGTACATGCAGCACCCGGTAGCTATTTCGTAGAGATTGATTCTCCATTTTGCCTGCTAATTCGCACATCGTTGTGTTTCCGTCAAGTAGCGCGGCTCCTGCAAAGCTGGTAAAATTAAAAGGTTAGGGGCATGAAGCGTTGCTTTGTGCGATGCGAATAACGCACACATGGAAACAGTGCTGTTACCGACGCGCCCCGAAGGAGAAAAAACAATGACCATGATGATGAGTCGCAAGGCCCTTGAGGAGTATGGGCTGGTAAATCTGGGGAAAATCAACTGGAATCTTTCACCTGCGGCGCTAGTAGAACATGCCATCGAGCGCAAAGAGGGCATACTGGCCGCCAATGGGGCTTTTGCCGCGACGACCGGAGTGCATACAGGTCGTTCCCCCAAAGATAAATTTATCGTATCAAACGCAGAATCCGCCTCGAAAATCTGGTGGGGCGAAATAAACCACCCGATGTCGCCGGAGACATTTGAGGTTATACGCCAGAACCTGGCCGCTTATTTGCAGGGGCGTGATGTCTATGTGCTGGATGCCGCCGCCGGAGCCGATCCTGATTATCGAATGCCCATTCAGGTGATTACGGAGTATGCCTGGCATAACCTCTTTGCGCGTCAACTCTTCCTGCGCACCAATGAGAGCGATTTGACCAGCGAGCGCGAGGGCTTTACGGTACTGTGCGTACCGAATTTCCATACCGACCCGCGCACGCATGGCACACGCTCGGAAACGTCCATTATTCTAGACTTTGAAGAACGGTTGGTGCTAATCGCCGGAACACAGTATGCCGGCGAGATGAAGAAAGCTGTATTCACTGTCCTGAACTTTATCTTGCCCGCAGAAGGCGTACTGCCCATGCATTGCTCGGCCAATGTTGGCCCAGATGGTGATGTGGCCCTGTTCTTTGGTCTCTCTGGCACCGGCAAAACCAGCCTGTCTGCCGATCCCGCCCGTCACTTGATCGGCGATGATGAGCATGGATGGAGTGATAACGGCGTCTTCAACTTCGAGGGCGGCTGCTATGCCAAATGCATCAACCTGTCGCAAAAGTATGAGCCGCAAATCTGGAATGCCATTCGTTTCGGAGCGGTCTATGAAAACGTGGTGCTTGATCCCCGGACGCGCGAACCCGATTATGCCGACGACTCGCTGACCGAGAATACGCGCGCTGCCTATCCCGTCGATTATATCGACAATGTGATCGAGTCGGGTCAGGGTGGTCAACCAAAGGCGGTCATTTTCCTCTCGGCTGATAGCTTTGGTGTGCTGCCGCCTATCTCTTTGTTGACCACAGAGCAGGCCATGTATTACTTCCTTTCGGGTTACACCAGCAAGCTGGCGGGAACCGAGAAGGGAGTCACCACGCCGGAAGCCACTTTCAGTTCGTGCTTTGGCGCGCCTTTCCTGCCCCTGCGTCCGGGCGAATACGCCAAC
>DASTKD010000358.1:0-10690 GCA_035716135.1 Ktedonobacteraceae bacterium | reverse complement strand
CAGCAATTGGGTTTTTGTCCACCCTGCTGCAAGCGCCTGGAGAGCACTGTGACGCTCTATCTCGTTGACAGCTCTTGACAGTTCATTTGACAGTGTACAACACGAACATTGCTGTACAATGCTGGATGGTTCTGGACGGCTGAATCAAGGACTGGAGCGGGTTGAGGAGGAAATTCCGTGTGAAAAAAAGAGGGGGGTGCCGAAGGGGGGACTCGAACCCCCACACCCTTGCGAGTACAACGCCCTGAACGTTGCGTGTCTACCAATTTCACCACTTCGGCTGGTAGGGTTATATTACTGTATCTGTTGCGACCTGTCAAGTAGTTTTGGGGACATTTTTTAGCTCTGGCTTTCTTTTCTTTCAGGCTCCGCTTTTCCTGTGGGCGTGGTATAATTGTGGCAGAATATCCTGAAGTATAACTTTATCCCTGGCCTTGTTATGCCTGCTGGACAGGCGGTTGGGCAAGTTGCCGGGGGTGTCGTTCTACTATTTGTCTGATGAAAGAGTTTCGTGCCATGCAGAATGCCTGGTCTCCTGTGCGCGCTGCTATCGATGTGGGCAGCAATACAGTGCATATCGTGGTCGCTCGCGCTACCGCGCGGATGCTCGATATTCTTGCCGACGAGGTGGAGCTGGTGCGTATCGGGGAGAGCGTCACGGCAAGCGGGTTGATCTCGCGGGAGAAGTGCGATTATGCCGTCGCGGTGCTTGCGCAATACAAGGCGCTGGCCGAGCAGCATGGCACGCAAGAGATCTTTGTGGTGGCGACCGAGGCCATTCGCCAGGCCAGCAATAGCGCGGAATTTATCGAGACGGTACGGCAGAAGACGGGCTTGCAGGTTCAGCTTATCAGCGGAGAAGCCGAAGCGACGCTAACTTTCGCAGGCGCGGCATATGAGGCCCAGGCGCAGCCGCATCCCCCGCAGGTTATCGGCGTAATGGACCTCGGCGGCGGCAGCATGGAGCTAGTTACCGCTCGCCAGGGACGTATTGCCTGGAAAACCTCTGTGCCTGTCGGTTCGGGCTGGCTGCACGATCGCTTTCTGCCCAGCGATCCGCCCGACCACGATGCGCTCACCACTGCGGAAGTCTTCGTGTCTACTTATTTTCGGGGAATGCGCATCAAACAAAGGCCGCCTCTGCTGATCGTCACGGGCGGCAGCGCCAATTCGCTTTTACATCTCACCCATCGCGCTTTCGGGCTGGAAATGCAGCGCACGCAGTTGACGCAGCATGACCTGTTGCGCTGCCAGGGCCTGCTAAGCGCGCTCCCGGCTGAGGAGATTGCGCAGCGTTTTGAACAGCCGGTGGGGCGCGCGCGTATCCTGCTGGCCGGAGCCGTGATTATCGCGGCCATGATGGCGCGACTGCAATTAAACGAGATTGTGGTCAGCCCGCATGGCATCCGCGAAGGCATCTTGCTGGCGCGTGAACGTTATGGCGAGTCGTGGCTAGACGTAGTGAGCGGCAGCGTAGCCTTGCGGAATGGTCATAGACAGAACTTATCGCCCGATTTCGTGACAGTTGGCAACTCACATAGCAGCTCAAATGGTCAACACAGCGAGGTGGAGACGTTCGAGCAGGCCGGACGGCGTATGCTGCGCCAGCGCCTGCAAAAGTTCCTGGAGTATCCAGACGAAGTACTGAGGCATGAAGATGTCGAAGCTGTGCATAGGATGCGCGTCGCATCACGCCGGTTGCGCGCCACGCTCGATGCTTTTCAGTCGTGTTGTCGTCCCAAACCGTTCCGGCGCGTCTATCGCCGTGTCACACAGGCTGCCGATGCGCTGGGGGCGGCGCGTGATACCGATGTTATGCTGCAACACCTGCAAGCGAGCATGGAAAAGGCTGGCGGGGACGCGCAGATTGGCGCGCAGTGGCTGTACGACCGCCTGCAAAGCTTTCGCCAGGAGAAACAACAGGAACTGGAACACTTTCTGAAGACCCTGGATCGAGACTGGCTTGAAAAACAGATTGAGGCGTGTATCCCGTTAAAAGAAGAGGCGCACTATGGCAAAAGCTAGAGCGATTACTGGCCTGGATGCGCAGGCACCGCTTGCCACTAATGCGCGTTTGATCGCGTTGGCGCGGCTCGAAGATCTGTACCAGTGGGAACATGCTGTGGACACTCCTGATAACACGCGCGAGTTGCATGATATGCGCATCGCAGCGAAACGCTTGCGTTATACGTTTGAAGTATTCGAGGACGTGTTCCCGGCAGCGAGTAAAGTCATCGTAAGCGAACTGACCCGCGTACAGGATAAGCTCGGTGAACTTCATGATAGCGATGTCATGATTGCTCTCTTGCGGATGCGCCTGGCTGACCAGAACGGCGATGCCGGAGCGGAGCCTGTAGCGCATGATGAAAAGCCACCTGTGCCTGCCGATATGGCGGCGTACCTGCTTGACCCGGACAGCGCGCCTGCTGAGGAGCAGCGTGGCGGGCTGGAAGCGTTTTTGCGCCAGCAGGAACGCCTGCGCGCGCAACGCTACAACGAATTTCGCAGGCACTGGCGTCAATTACAAAAGAAGGATTTTCGCCGTCAGGTGCTGGACGTGCTGGGTGCGTAAGACATGGCACTATTATCGTAAGGCATAACGTTATTCTATTGAATACCATCGAAGTACGAGTGAAGGTGTGTACGCATATGATAAACCCCATATCGGTTGACGAGTTAGATTGGTGGCAGTTGTCTAAGCCGACGGCAGAAGAACTGCGTTTGAGCGGAGGACTGCTGGTAGAAGATTGGCCTCATGCTCGCCAGGTAGCGCGGCTTTCGGCGCAGCTTTTTGAAGCGACGAAAGCATTGCACCACTTAGACGACGATGCGTTGCGCCTGCTCGACCGGGCCGCGTTTTTGCATAATACGGGCATGTTGATCGAAGCGCGCCGCCACCACAAACATTCGTTTCGCCTGATTAAAGAGGCATCGCTGCCAGATTTTAATGATGAGCAGCGTTACGAAATCGCCATGATCGCGCGTTACCATCGACGCGCCCTTCCCAGCGCATCTCACGCAGAATACGCCATACTGAGCCGCGCCGCGCGCAAGCGGGTCTCTGCCCTTGCGGCCCTCCTGCGCATTGCCGATGCCCTCGACTACAGCCACGATGGACGAGTGCTGCGAGTCGCGGCCAGCGCGGAACTGTCCGATGCAGAGAGCTGGATTCTTTCCATCTGGGTGCGCCCACTGGCCGATCTCGACAACGAGCTAGAACACGCCAGCGAGAAGGCCGATCTGTTCGAGAAGGTCTTCAAACGTAAATTGCGCTTCCTGATTCAGGATTAAACACGAGTTATTCTTCGTGTAGCGTGATGGACGCGCCGCAGGCGTAGTCGGGGTGAATCCAGAGTGTTGGATGCATCTCGTCGCTGTAGGTGTAAGTGACATCCTGCGTATCAAGATAACGCCGCGCCTCATCCATGCTGGTGACTGCCAGCGTCATACGGCACACGCTTTCGCCAAATTGCTGGAGATGCCGGGCGAGCGCGCCCGCTTCTGGCAGGTGTTCCATATCAACTTCTTGATCTTCTTCGGTGGCGAGCGGCAGCGGCGCGGCAAGCTCGAGATGCTGGCTGCCTGCCCCCAGTGGCAGCGATACCAGCATGGCATCCCAGCCATCCGCGTCGCCCGTAAAAGGCTCGGAAGGTGTCAGCCCGTAAATATGCGAGAAACGCTGGCTGGCCTCTGCCAGACCCGCGACCGCGATGGTTGCGCTAAGCACGCGCATGACGCCGAGTGGGTGTCGCGGCGGCGTTGTCCAGCCCGCCAGCCTGTGACGGCGCTCCTCGCCTGCGCTATCGTGTTGGATGAGGAACGGGTAATGCTGGGCGAGTACGGGTTGTTCCACATCGATGCGCGACCAGCCCCGCGAGCGTCCATCAGCAGAGCGCAACTGCCCCGGCGTCGGGCCAATGATGGTGACGCCGCGCGCGCGCGTGGCCGCGCCTTCCGCCTCGATGTCGTTCGATGCCAGCACCATGTTAAGATACCCCTCGCCTTTCGCCAGTCGTTCCAACATGCTCTGATGTGCTTCAGAGGGAACATTTACAGCGATCAGTTCAAGATAGGTATCGCCAATCACAATAACACGATTGGCGGTACCACCAGAGGGATGAATGCCGCCGCCGCTTGCCAGCAGGCCCAACTTTTGTCCGAACTGCGCCGCCGCCTTCTCCAAATCTTGCACGCCGATGATAATATGGTCGATGGCTGTAAGCATGGGGGTTTCTCCTTATTAAAAAGTAGGTCATGAAAATGCCCAGGGCCAGCCCTGGGCATTTTCATGACCTACTTTACTTTATTATCCGCGTGTGCGGGTGAGTTCTCGTACTTCGCGCCCGTCGGGTGTGCGAGTGACTTTGGAGCGGTTGAAGAACTTGAAGACAAATTCGCCGCGCTCCCACATGACGAGCAACATACTGGCGTTGAAAATCGATGAGTAGGTTCCACTCAGGATACCGATGAGCAAGGCCAGCGAGAAGACACGAATGGTCGTGCCGCCAAAGAGTGTCAGCGCGCTCAAGGTGAAGAGTACGGTCAGCGACGTATTGAGCGAACGGGCCATCGTCTGTACCAGGCTGGCGTTCACCACCTGCTCGAAGGTCTCAGAGGTGCGGCGTGTCATGTTTTCGCGGATGCGGTCGAACACCACAATCGTGTCATGCACCGAGAAACCGACCACCGTTAGCAGCGCCGTGATGAAGAGCGCGTCTACCTGCACATGCAGCGTCCAGCCCAGGATCGAGAAGATGCCCAGCACTACCAGTACGTCATGCAGCAGGGCGATAATGGCGCAGGCACCGTATCGCCAGGGCCTGACCACCTTGCGGAACGCGAACGAGATGTAGAGCAGGATGAAAGCCGAGGCTGCCAGCACTGCCAGGAATGCATTGCGCGTGGTCTCGGACGCTACCGAAGCCGAAACGGTCGCGTTATCCAGCACATAGACATAATTGCTGTTGCTATTGGCGAAGAGAGCCTTGAGCTTCAGCAGATCGTTCGAATTGATGAGCGAAAGTGTCAGGAACGTAACCGTTTGTGTGGTTGCCCCCTGGTAGACCTGCGCGACCTTAACGGGAATGTTGGACGGATTGGTATCCGTGGGCGTAGCCGTTGGCGAGACCGATACGACCGGCGAAGAGTTCGGCGTCGCCGTCCCGGTTGCTGTCGCTGTCGCTTTCGGCGTAGTTGTGGCCGTTGGTGTTGCTGTACTGTTCACAGCGGTTGTCGCGGTCGGGCTGACTGTAGGCGTCGTTGCCGGTGTAGTGGTGGTTGCCGCTGTTGGCGTCGAAGTCGGTCCCCCCTTGCCGGGGTTAGAGGTATCGGGCAAATTTGCCAGCAAGCTCTCTATATCGCTGATTTTGGGCGTGACACCGGTGGCAAATTTGGTGACAGTCACAACGGTGACGGTAGTGGCCTTGCCCGTGCCGGACAGGGGATCAAGCAATAGATCATCGAATGTGACCGAGAGGGTCGAGTTGGCTGTGTTATATTTTCCCTGTAGCGCTTTTGTAATCGCGTCTTGCACGTTCGTATCGATGCGCGTACTCAAGCGTACCCAGATATTCTGATTGCCGGGCAGGCTGGTATTGCTGCCAGGAACGACCTGCAACGATTGCAGGTTGAGCGGTTTGAGCAGCGTATTGATCTGAGGGATAGTGAGCGCGGCCCTGGGGCGCAGCTCGATATTGGTACCCTGGGTGAAGTCGATGCCCAGGTTCAGTCCCCTGAAAATCAACGAGAGCGTGCCTGGGATAATCACGATCAGGGAAATGATCAAGAACAGGTAACGTTTTCCTACAAGATTGAACACGGCTTTCTCCTCATTAAACAGTGCTATTCCGCCGCGCCAGGGATGCCGTGGCAATCGAGCCAGGAGGAAGCCCAAAGAGTGCGGGGTGATTCACAAAGCCGGTAGGAACCAGCAGGTTCAAGAAGGTGCGGGTGACTACGACGGCGGTAAACATACTGATACACACGCCCAGGAATAGCGTGGTGGCAAATCCAACAATGATGCTCGCGCCAAAGTTGCTGCCAAAGGCATACAGCACCGCGCAGGTAATCAGTGTTGAGATGTTGGAGTCGCGGATGGAGGTCCAGGCGCGTTTCCATCCAACATCGATGGCCGAGGAGAGGAGCCTTCCTGCTCGTAATTCTTCTTTGACGCGCTCAAAGATCAGCACGTTCGCATCGACCGCCATACCAATCGAGAGAACGAAACCCGCGATACCCGCCAGGGACAGCACGACGCCGATCAGTTTGAAGACGGCGAAGGTCACTAATGCATAAAGCAGAAGGGCGATGTCGGCCAGGATACCCGGCAGGCGGTAGTAGAGCAGCATGAACAACATGACGATGCCCAGGCCGATGATGGCGGCGATAAAGCTTTTGGTGATGGAGTCCTGGCCGAGCGTCGCGCCGATGGTCTGTTCGCTATCAATAACCAGCGAGATAGGCAACGCGCCATATTTCAGCACAGTCACGATTTGATTGGCCTGATCGAGGGTGAACTGTCCCGTAATTACGCCGGGGCCGGTAATGGCGCTATTGATGGATGCTGATTCGATGACCGTTCTGTCCAGCGTCACCGTCAGGTACTGGCCGATATTCTGAGAAGTGAAAGTGCCAAATTTTCCTATTGCGTCGCCCTTCATTTCAAAGCTGATCTGCGGCCTTCCCGCCTGGTCATAGCTGACATAAACCTGGCTGGCATCCAGGTTCGTGCCTGTGAACCACGGTTTGTTGCCAGGGTTGTTGGCTGTATACTGGGTAGGATCAAAGGTCGTGCCGAGTTGCACAGGCGTGGAGCCGGTATTCCAGAACTCCAGGGTGCCGGTTTTCAGGAGCGAATTGACGGCGCTGGTCTGGTTGCCAGTAAAGCCCGGCAGCTCAACCAGAATGGCCGGTTGACCGTTGCTGCTTTGCAGGCGAATGCTTGGCTCGTTGACGCCCAGGCCACCGTTGACGCGCTGCTCGAGGGCGTCGCGCACGGCTGGCATTTCAGTCGCCAGGGTGCTGGGATCGTAGTGTTGCGCAGGATCGGGTTTGAGCAGTACGCTGATACCACCCTGCAAGTCCAGGCCCTGCTTTACCGTGAGCGGGTTGTCGATGCCCAGGATGTGGATGCCGGGAGTATTGGGCAGATCAGTATAGACCGCTGCGGCTGCCAGCAAAATAATGAACAGGAGGACTGTTAAGGTTCCTCGACGCATAGCTTTGGTTTCCCCTCGTTTGATCTATTGAGTGACGACGAATGACAATACCTTTTGATGGATGATTCCGTTCCCTGTTAAGTTTCTATGCAGTATAGCATAGTTGTTGCTGGTTGCATATCCTGCAAAACTTCAGGTTCGTTCATGATAATCAATGCGGCGCATTATCTGATCGTTTCGTTTTAGCCTCTGTATTTGACATTGATGTTTTCTATACGTTATTATTTCAATGTATGTTGAAATACCGAAATACCATCCTACATTTCGATGTGTAACTCTTGATATGTTGTAACGTATTTCGTATATGGTAAACAGGGCCTTTTTTTGTAAATCAAACTTTAAACAGGCGAGAGGAGTTTTACAGCAAATGGACGATATGCTAAGGGCTGAAGAAGCGAAGGCGCGCCAGGGCGAGCGCAAGGTGGTGATGGATGTGCGCGATATTACCAAGAGTCTGCCACTTGGACGGGAACGCATCGAGATCTTACGCGGCATCAGCTTTCAGATATATAGCGGAGAGTTCGTTTCGATTGTGGGTCCCTCCGGTTCGGGCAAAAGCACATTGCTAGGGATTATTGCCGGACTGGATAACCCGACCAGCGGGCAAGTCTTGATCGATGGCGTCAATATTACCACCATGTCGGAGGGCAAGCTGGCCCAGGTGCGCAATGGCAAGATCGGCATGGTCTTCCAGGCGTTCAATCTCATCCCTACGCTGACGGCGCAGGAGAATGTGGAAGTTCCGCTCTATGTGGGCAAACATAAAGGCTCGCCGTCTGAGCGAGCCAAAGAGCTGCTGGACCTGGTGGGGTTGTCGCATCGCCTGACGCACCGGCCTAACCAGTTGTCGGGAGGGGAGCAGCAGCGCGTGGCGATTGCGCGGGCGCTGGCGACCGATCCGGCCTTTGTGATTGCTGACGAGCCGACGGGCAACCTGGACGCCACCAACGGGGAAAATGTGCTGAAGTTGATCGCCTACCTGCGCGAGCAGACCGGCAAGACCTTCATCATTGCCACCCATGATCCGGTCGTCGCTTCGCACGCCGACCGTTCTATCCGCATCGTCGATGGGCGCATCGCCTCTATTGATACGCTGGTTGAGGGTGTCAAGCAATGAAAATCTCGATGTACTTCAACTACACGACGCGCTCGCTGCGGCGCGGCGGGCAGCGCACCGTGCTGGCGCTGTTCTGTGTGGCAGTGGGCGTCATGGCAATCGTTGCCCTGCAACTGGTCGGCTTGATGATTAACAACGCCCTTACCAGCAACGTGCGCGATGCCAATGGAGGAGATATTAACGTCACCTCCAATACCAAGCCGTTCACCACGAACGATCTGAGCTTCTTTGACCAGTTGAAAAGCAATGGTACGATCACCAATTATACTGCTTTTGGCAGTTCGATGGGCGCGCTGGGCAACGCCGCTTCTGTCACCAGCCAGTTTACCGTCGATGTCGTTGACCCCGCTACTTATCCGGTGGTCACGCCGCCGACGTTCGTCACTCCCTCTAATGGTACTATTGCCAGCCTGCTTACCGATGGCAATGCTATCGTTGATAAAAACTTTGCTGACCAGTTTAACAAAAAAGTGGGCGATACTGTCACGGTGCATGGCAGTTCCAACACGAATGGCAAAAGCCTTGTCTTACAGGTCAAAATCGCGGGTATCGTGACGGACTCTGGTTCGCTGGCTCAGAACAATGGAGTCATGCTCGTTTCGCGCTCTTACTTCGCTACCATTGCGCCTGATACGGCGAACCTCTTTAGTACGGTTGATATTACCACCGCCGACCAGCAGCACCTCGACAAGGCTGTGCAGTCCATCAATGCGCAGTTCCCACTTGCCAATACTCAGACGGCGGCGGATGCCCTGAAATCCCAGCAGGGATTGGTGGATAATATCAGGAAGTTCCTGGAAATCGCCGGGTTGCTGGCGCTGTTGATTGGCGGCGTGGGGATCATCAACACCATGCAAGTCTTGCTCTCGCGGCGCAAAATCGAAATTGCCATGCTCAAGACCACCGGCTATCGGCGCAAAGACCTCTACCTGCTCTTTGGCCTGGAGGCTGGCTTGCTCGGCCTACTCGGCGGCGTCATTGGCGCGCTGGCTGCCACGGGCGTCAGTTTCCTTGTGCGCAACCTGGTGCAGCAGACGTTCAGCATCAACATTCCATTCACGCTTGATCCGCTGACCATTGCAGGGGGCGTCTTGATTGGCCTGGTGACGGCGCTCATCTTTGGACTGATGCCCATTGTGCAGGCCGCCAATATTCGCCCCTTGAACGTGATCCGCGAATTGCCGAGCGGCAATCGCACCGGCAGCACGGCCCTGACCATCGGTTTGCTGCTGATCCTCTCGGTGCTGTTCTGCCTGCTTTCGGTAATCATTCTCAACGATGTGATTCTTGGCATCAGCGCGGTGTATGGTGCGTTCGTCTTCCTGGGCCTGTTGAGCCTCTTTTTCACGCTGGTGGTCTTGCTGGTCGGGAAACTGCCGGTTCCCGAACGCTTCAATCTTCGATACCTGGGCTTGCTCCTGCTGGGAGTGGCGCTTTCGGTGTTGATCGCCCTGGCTCTGCCCACTTTTGGCTACCTGCTGCTGGCGTTGACAGTCGTCGGCTTTGTGGTGGTGCTGCTGCCGCGTACCTGGAAGTCCAGCACAAAGATGGCGCTGCGCAACATTGGACGCCAGCGCGCGCGTACCACGACGACGCTGCTGGCCCTGTTTGTGGGCATCTTTACCATCGGCTTAATCCTGGTGCTGGGACAGAATCTGCGCGATACTATCAATAACGCGCTGGCAAACAACCTGAGCTACAACGTCGTCACCGTCGCCTCACAGGGTGATGCGAGCGCGCTGCACTCCGGGTTGAACACTATTCCGGGCTTGAGCAAATCCGCGCAGAACACGACCGCTCCAACAGTACCGGTCGCTATCAATAACCAGCCAATCGCGGACATCTTAAAGAGCGTGCCTTCCGGTTTCTCCTTTAGCAACCTGGGACGCCAGGGCGTGCTGGGTGAGCTTAGTGGCGCTCAGGGCTTCGATGTTGCCAACAACCAGTTTCCTGATACGTCAAACCTGACGATCACCGATGGACGCAACCTGAATGCCAGCGATGCCGGGAACAATGCGGTGCTGCTTCCCTGGCAGCTTGTCCACCTCGACCCCTTGAAAGGTCATATCGGCGTGAATAGCACAATTACGCTGGCGAGCGTCGATGGCAAACAAACAGTGACCATGACTGTGGTTGGCGTTTATCGCTCCAGTGGCTTTAGTGGCGCGATTGAACCGCTCTTGACCACCACTGGCGCGGTGCAGACGCTTGCAGGAGGCCAGCCGCAGACGATCTTTTATATGAAGATCGCTCCCGCCAGCGTGGGCAAAGCTCTGGCTGTCATTGGCACGCTTGCGCCATCCGCGTTTGTGTTCAACCTGGCAAACATCGGCGACTTCATCGGCCAATACCTCAA
>DASTKD010000357.1:0-12236 GCA_035716135.1 Ktedonobacteraceae bacterium | reverse complement strand
CTGAGCAATGAAAGTCGCGGTCGCCTGTCTGGTAAGCGAGACAAGATAATCATAGAGATCACCAGGTATCATACTGGCAGTGTCCTCCGCCTGGCTGGTAATTGACATTGTTCCTCCACATTACGAAACGAAGAAAAGGTTTTCAGGTGAATTCGCAACCAACTATAACGCAAGTTACGCGGGCGGTCAAGTTTTTGCATCAAGCGCGCGTTGACCAGTGCCTGTCCTCATGTCATCCTTCGCCCTCTGTCATTCTGAGCGCAGCGAAGAATCTCCCGCCGACTTGAGATTCTTCGCTGCGCTCAGAATGACAGCGAGGACGACTTCATCAAGCTTGACGGAGTACTACGGATGCGTTCCGTTTCACATAATTGGTTTATCCCGTCGTAATCGTCCCATCGGCATTGATGCTAATCTTCACAGTAGCGAGCGGGCCATTGCCGGGGCCTGAGAGGTGGGCAAAGCCGTTGATGGGGTCGAAGATGGCACCATGCGCGGGACAAACAAGCTGTTGTTGTCCGGCATCGTAGTACACAGCTACACCTTCATGAGTGCAGGCTTTTTCGCAGGCCACGAAATTGCCGTTGGCGAGACGAATAAGCAGGCTGCCCTGACCATCAGCAGGATTGTTGAAGCCATTTGAGCTATTGTTGGACATGTTGGTATGACCAATTACCGTTCCGGTATGCGGTGGCTGCGTCGGCGTTGGAGGGGGCTGCGTCGGCTTTGGCGTCGGTTGTTGCGTTGGATGCGCGGTCGGCGTTGGTTGCGCGGCTTTAGTCGGCGACGGTTTGGGAGTCGGCGTCGTCTGAGTTACATGTGTTGGTGCGGTCGTGGGTGTGTGGCCCGGCGCGGTTTGAGTGGCGCTATTGGCAGTCTTTGGCGCGGCGGTGGCCGAAGCCTGTGAGTGCCTGAGGCTCTGCGCGAAATGGGCGAAGCTGATGCCGCCCACCGCGAGAACACCGGCGGCTGCGCCACCGGCAGCGATCAATTTGATGGTTTTCCTGCGGTCTTGCAGCGAGGGCTGGCGGCGCGAGCGTGTATTTGACAGGCGCACCGGAGGCCGCTGCGCGAAGGTGCCGGGCGTGGGCGGCTGCGCCTTTGCGGTTTTACCAGCCCACCAGGCGAAAGGATCGATGCCTGATACTGAGTCCGCGTGCTGATTCACCGGCGCTACGGCTGGCATTTTGGCGGAAGTTGTGCCGGTGGGCGAGTTTTGTAACGCGCCTGTTTGCGCTGGCCTGCTATGTGTGGGAATCTGCTCCGTTGTATTAGAGGGCGCGGAGGATGATACCGCCGGTAGATGTCCTGTAATGATGGGCGGCATCAGCTGCCACTTGCCTGAACTGAGGCGATCCTCGTCCTCGTCGAACCAGTTGATGGTTGGTGGTAGCGTAATCTGCGGGTCCTGCGCTGCCCGCGTTCCGGGAGCAGCGCCTGCCTGATTACTGGCGTCCAGCATTTTCGTCACTCGCTCAAAGGCGGTTGAGACCTCGCTGGCACGCTGGTAGCGACGCGCGGGATCGCGCTCCAATATTTTGTTAATCAGCAGATCGAAGGATGGGGGAACGTCCGGCGCGACTTTGTGCAGGGATGGAACGGGATATTGGATGCGCATAAGCGCGGTTTCGAGCGAATTGGCCCCCTGAAATGGTAGTTTGCCGCTCAACATTTCAAATAACATGATGCCGAGCGCGTAGATGTCCGAGCGCGCATCAACGGGCATCCCCATCACGCGCTCCGGCGAGATGTAGGCAGGGTTACCCAGGAATGTGCCACTGGCGCTGAAAAGATGCGCCTGCGGCTGCCTGCTTTGCGTATTGGCCTGTATCTCCAGGATGGTCTTCAGGCCAAATCCCGCGATCTGCACCACAAGTTCGTTGCTCATCAGCACATTGGAGAGGCTTAAAATGCCGTGCGTGATGCCTTTGCTATGGGCTTCGTCCAGACCGGACGCTAATTGCTTGAACACATTCAGGGTTTGCTGAACGGTGAAACGCTGCTGCTGTTTGAGCGCCTGGGTCAGCGACGCGCCTTTGACATAGGCTGTGACCAGGTAAGGAAAGCCGTCCTGCTCGCCATAATCATAGGTGGGGAGAATATGCGGGTGTTGAAGCCCGACCAGCGCTGCGCTTTCCCTGGCAAAGAGCGCGGCATACTGGCTGCGCAAAGCTCCATCAGAGGGGTAGTTGAAAACCGTCACCATCACCGTATGTCCCTGTGATTGGTGACGCGCAAGATATACCGCGCTCAACTGCCCATGTCCTATCAGGCGCTCGATCTGGTATGCTCCCAGTATTTTTCCAGTAAGCTGGTCTTCATGTAACATCTGCATAATGCATTTCCCCTTTGTAAATCAATCCCTTATCAGTTGGCAGTTTACATAGATGAGTTGATTTGCGTCAATGCGCCACGCTTGCGATAGGACAAGTGGGGTATCATGGTTGTTTGCATCTTAACCACAATCAAGTTGCGCTAAATTGTATCGGAATGTTTCATCGCAATTGTTTCTAGTACAAGAGTACCGATAAGTAGATTGAAACGCGGCAATACGGTACCCTACATAAAGGTGATGGGTCTCCCTACATCTTTATCTGAGCAGGAGCAATGCATGAATACACAGCCATCGTATGTAATTACCGGTAACGGGATCGCGGGGATCACTGCTGCCGAATTGCTGCGCGCTGAGGATGCGGCCTGCTCGATTACGATTGTGGCCGATGACCCTTACCCGGTGTATTATCGTCCCGCGCTCAAAGACTACCTGGGCGGGCGTTTGCCGGAAGAGAAGCTGTGGGCGCGCCCGGCGACGTATTACCGCGAGCAGCGCATTCGCTTCGTGCCAGGACGTATCGTGGGCATCGATACGCGACAACATTTAGCGCACCTGCACAACGGCAAGCGCATTGCTTACGACAGAATGCTGCTGGCGAATGGGGCGCGCCCTCGCTCGCTCTCCTGCCCTGGCCTCGACCTGGCGGGCGTTTCGACGTTGCGCACCATCGCAGACTACCAGGAAATCTTGCGCCGTCTGCCATCCGTCAATCGCGTGGTGGTGGTTGGTAGCGGCACGCTGGCGCTGGAGAGCGCGGAGACGCTGCGCCATCGTGATTACGAGGTGACGCACCTTTTGCGTGGCAATACCCTGTGGTCGGAGGTACTCGATCCTATTGCCTCTGATATGGTGTTGCAGGAGGAGAGGCGCGACGGCATCGATGTGCGCACCGGAGAAGAGATACGCGAGATTGTGGGGAAGAACGGGCAGGTAAGCGCGGTGATTACGACAGGCGGCGAGTATATCGCCTGCGAACTCGTGCTGATCGCCATTGGCATCGAGCCGCTGGTTGATTTCATTCGCGCCAGTGGCATCACCTGCGGGCGCGGCGTCAAGGTGGATAGCGGGATGCGCAGCAGCGACCCGCACATCTTCGCGGCGGGTGATGTGATCGAAAGCAGCGATGAATTTACCGGGCGTACGCGGGTAATTGGTCAATGGATGCCCTCGATCCAGCAGGCGCAGGTAGCGGCTTATAATATGCTCGGCCTGCTCAGCCCGCAACACCCGTTCTATCCCGGTTCGCAGCACGCGGCCCGCTCAGCATACTTGAACTACTACAACGCGACCCTGCTTTACGGGCTGGACTTTGTTTCTATCGGTATGACCACGCGCATCAATGCCCCTGGTTTTACAGAGCTGGTCGCGGAGGCGCAGGCGCGTAACTATCGCAAAGTGACCCTGAGACAGGGCGTGATGGTGGGCGCGTTGATGCTGGGGCAACGCCAACAAGCCCTGGCCTGCAAACGCGCTATCGACCATCGCGTCAACCTTGCTCCAGTTGCTGAGCGCCTGTTTGCGCAGGACTTTGATCTTGATACATGGTTGGACCAGCAAAACGTTCCCGCGCCACTGTTGAACATCGGTAAAAGCACAGGCAGCGAGAGCTATACGCGAGTTGTGGTTGACACTCCCTCGCTGAGTGGCGATGAGTACGCCCGTCATGCTATTTCGCCTGACTTTGATGCGTTTCTCGTGCCTGTGCCACATCCCAAAGTTGCGTTGACAGTCGGCGAGACGCGGTTGAACAGAGACGGGCAGGGCGCTGTGGTGACGATAGGCAGACAACGTGGGGTTGCGCTCTTGCTGGAACATAACTCGGTTTCGCGGCAACACGCCGAGATTTTCTGTGATGCCGGGGCATATATGCTGCGCGATAAGGGTAGTTCCAACGGCTCGTTTGTCAACAATACGGCGCTGGAAGCTGGCAAAGCGCATATTTTGCGTCACCACGACTCGATACGTTTTGGCGATACACAGTTCCGTTTTGAGTTACGCGGTCGCGCAACGCAGCAATCCCATGAGCCGTCACAGGCGCGAGATGTATTCATGCATGTCGAGGGAACAGAGCTACACGCCAGCGTCTCGCGTCTCATTCCCCAGGATATTTTGCGCTCTTTGCCGTCTTCGCCCACGCTTGTGCTGGTCGGGCAAGACGCGCCGCCCAGAGCCATTCTCCTTGAACAGGGAAGCCGTTACACCTTTGGGCGCGATGCGGGGAATGTGATTGCGCTGGATGATCCCGCCGTATCGCGCCACCATGCCGAATTGTTTTTCGCCTCCGACGGCTTCTATGCGCGCGACGTAAGCAGCCGCTACGGCGTCTTTGTCAACAAAGCGAAGATCAATAACGCCTATCACCTCGCGCACGGCGACCGCATCACGCTCGGTAATACGCTGGTCTATTTTTCATGGCCGGTAGATGTGAGGGGCGACGCAAGCGTCCCCGCCCGTCCCACCTCTACCGCCGCCCCTACGGTTGCTCTGGGTAAACCTGGAGATAAAGGGTACGCAGGCAAGAGGGAGCCGCTTGTGGTGGGGCTTGAGCATCGCCGGACGGTGCAGCGTATGAACGGGGAGCAGGTCAAGTTTGAGATTGATATGTGCATCGGCTGCGATCGCTGCATGGATGCCTGCCCGGTGCCGGTGTCGTCGCTGGTGACGATTGCGCAATTGAATATGGCGACGGTTTCGGAGGGGGTTGCGCCGGACGTGGCTCGTTTTACGCACGAGTGTATCATGTGCGGCTCGTGCGTTCCCGTTTGCCCGGTTGATAACCACCGCGATTTGCTGATGTTGTCGCTTAAAGAGCGGCTGGGCGTTTCGTGGCAACAGGCTCCCGAAATGCAGCTTGTGGCAAGGGCGCTGCCTGCCGGGTGGACGATTCCCGTGCTTGTGAGCCGCCTGCGCGAACAGGCCGCGCTGCGCGACGTGGTTCAGGTGCCGGATAGCTACCTGCTGCACATGGCCTCGTCTTCTCAGCCGCGCCAGCTAGAGCCGGGCGAGGCACTTATGCGCGAGGGCGAATATGGGCGCGACCTGCACTTCATCCTTGAAGGCAGGCTGGAGATGACGGCCACCGATTATGAGCATGTGGAAATGCCGGTCGCCGTTCTCCAGCGCGGCGAATTCGTGGGTGACGACGGGATGCTGACCGGGCAACCCTACACGTCAACGGTGCGCGCGCAGATGCCCACGCTGGTATTGCAAACGCCGGAACAGGTGATTTCACGCTTGATGGAACTGGTTCCCGCCACGCGCGGCTATTTTGAACGCGCGAATTCCGCGCGCTCGCTCATATCCATATTGAAGCGTATGGCGCTATTTCAGGGCGTCGCCGATGCTGACCTGCATGAGTTGATGCGCCGCACCTCCATCAAGCAATACGAGCGCAACGAACGACTCTTCGCGCAGGACGAGCAAGATGGGCGTCCGGCGCGCGAAACGCTGCATATCTTGCTTGAGGGCTTCGTCAAAGTGGCGCGGCATGATCCGCCCGGTCTTGACCAGCGCAAAGGTGATGAGCGCATTGTGGCCTATCGTCAGGGCGGCGATTACTTCGCGGGTGGGCTTGACCTGCTGGGCGATGGGCGCGCGGTCTCCGTCACGACCATCAATCGTTGCCGCGTGGCCGAGGTGCCGCGTCAGGCTATGCAGGCTCTTTTTTCGCGCTATGCCGAGGTGAATGCGCGTTTCATGGCGCGTCTGCAAGAATATCTTGAAACGTCGGTATCCACGCGGGGTTATAGATTGACGAGTGGGCCTTTGCAGCATGTCACATCTGCCAGCCGCGCCGTTGACTCCGTGGTGCAGGATGGGCTGCATTCGCTGTTGAGCGACGGCGTGGTAGAGGGTACCGAGGTGCTGGTAATCGACCTCGATAAGTGCATTCACTGCAACGAGTGCGAGGAAGCCTGCGCGCGGCGGCACGGGCATTCGCGCATGAACCGCAAGGGCATGGTGGTGGGCAATATCAGCATTGCCACCGCCTGTCGCCAGTGCCAGGACCCGGTGTGTATGCTGTGCAGCCGCGCCGGTATCGCGCGCCATCCCAACGGTGAGGTGTATATCACGGAAAGCTGTATCGGTTGTGGCATTTGCGCCGAACGCTGCCCCTATGGCGCGATCTCCATTGTGCATATCGAGGATGAAGCCGGTGAACGCAATTCCTGGCAGCGTTTCAGCCAGTTCTTTACGAAAGGCGCGGGCAAAGAACGCGCGCGGCGCAGCCTGCCCGTTCTCAGTGTCGCCGCAGCCGGAGGCAACTATGCCGCTCCCGGCCCGCTGGATAGCTTCCAGCCGCGCAACGCCGTCGAAGAAATGCGCAAGAAGGTGGCGATCAAGTGCGACCTGTGCGCTGGCTACAAAGATCAAGCCTGCGTGCAGGCATGTCCGACCGGCGCGGCCATACGCATCCAGCCCACAAAGTTTTTCGGCTCGACGGAAGAGATTCTGCAACGACGCACGCGCTAACTTCCGCATGATGGGCTTGCTTTTTTCACCCCCCTGCGCTCACTTGATGCCGATGCGCACCCGGTAACTAAAATACCAGGGAATGGGTTCGTACCCAATATATTGGAGCGCGGCCTGTCTGAGGCGATCAAAACCGATCTCTTGTTCAGTGAACTGGAATTGATGGCTGAACGCGCTGCTCTGTATCATCTCGAGAAAACGTGCCGCGTCTCCCTGCTCGACATGATGAAGCAATACTTCGCGGGTGAAGCGGAAGTGAGCGCTCTCGCGCAGGGGGTCGAGAGATTTGTTCCTGGGCCAGATCTTGAGGCTCTGAGGCAGTCCACGTTCCCGGACAAGCTCCACCAGGCGCAAACTTCCCTCCTGAGCGAGCCGATCAAGCTCCCAGTGGATTGCTGGTGTCGCATCATAGTCATACGCCGCAAAGAGTCCTCCGGGTCGCAGAATCCGGGCGATCTCGGCCAGGGTCGATGTTGGCTCCATCCAGTGGAACGATTGAGCGGCAGTGACGATATCCGCGCACCCATCAGGCAGGCCCGTCTGATGAGCAAGCCCCTCTCGATACTCGATATGCGCCGCGCATGGGTGGTCCTCGACGTTGCGGACAACCTCTTGACGCATGTCGGCATTGGGTTCGATCCCACTTACCCGCCCGGCTCGCTCGCCCCAGATCATGGTTGACAGTCCGGTCCCGCTGCCCAGATCCACCACCAGGGCGGGATGCGGCATACCAATCAACTGCGTCAGCAGATCGGGCAAAGCCGGTGGCGGCGTCGGACGCACCCGATTGTAGCTGCTGGCTTTGCCAGTCCAAATTTCACTGGTTTCTGTCATGCTGTTTTCTCCTTTTTTTCAGCAGGGAAAGAGCTAGCCGAGCAGTTCGAAAATCTGGGCGCGTACCTTTCCCAAAACCCCAAACGTATCGAGAATATCCGCGCCGACTCCGCCACCTTCGCGCACCATGCCCAGCAAGATATGCTCGGTGCGAACGTAAGCGCTTCCCTGCCGCTCTGCTTCGTCCAGCGCCAGTGAGAGTACCTTGCGAGCGCGGGGTACGTAGTCTATTTCTTCCTCGACGGGTTGGTCTCCACGCCCCATTTTCCGTTCAACAGTAGTACGGACAGGATCAAGCGCGACACCCAGTTTTTCTAGCGCCAGGGCTGCGAGGCCCTCTTGTTCGCGCAACAAACCCAGTAACAGGTGTTCAGTCCCGATATACCGGTGATTGAAGGACAGCGCCTCCTCGCGGGCGAGGGAGAGAACATGCCGGGCATGTCCATTGAAGCGACTGAGATGTTTGCTGGCTATCCATGTCGGCTGATAGTCTTGTAATGCTTGAAACAGCAGTTGGTTGAGGACGCTGGTGATCGTGCGATCCTCTGCCCCGGCAATCCGCGCCAGTTGCTCATAGAAATAGACTGGAATTTCGACACGCTGACGATCCTTACTGGATGGCATACTACTGTGCCTTTCTTGGTTCCCCTTTGGGAAGGGATGAATATGATGGTATTTACGGTGGTATTTCTATTTCGGATAATACCACCGTAAATACCCCGTTGTCAAGGCGGCATTGAGGATACCCGGCCCTGTTGTCATTTACTACTCGGCAGACCGATCTACATGTATATATGATGAAACTGCGTAAGCCTGGCTAGCCATTTAGTCCATGTATGTAGGCTAAGGATGGCGAGACGCTTATAATGGATAAGAAGACATGCATTTAACTGCATTGAAACAATACATAAGGCAGGAACATTGTAAGTGGCGCTGGCTAATAGATCTCCTGTGCAGCAACGTCAGGTCAGGCGTATCTGGAAAACGCCCGGTTCAAAAATGAACTGGGTGTTTCTGGCGTTCTCGCTTATCACACTTGGCGGCGTGTATTTGCTGTATCGTAACGCGATTGCGACACAGCTTTATCCTGGCCCATATAACCCTCCATTCCGGCAGTTCGGCGTTGTCGCTTTTGTGCTTGTACTGGTGGTAGCAGCTTATACTCTGCGCCGCCGTTTCGCGCGCAGCTTGCCCGGTAAAGTGCAGAGCTGGCTATGGTTGCACGTCTGGTTCGGTGTTATCAGTGTGATTATTGCCTGTATGCATGAAAACTTCCAGAATATCACGCATGATTTTGAATGGACAAAAACACGCTTCACCGAATATTATTTCGGCACCTCTGCTCTCTTCGCCTTGATCCTGCTAGTAGCAACAGGCGTGATCGGGCGTTTGCTCGATAGGTGGCAGGCGCGAGTGATTGCCGCCGAAGCGGATACCAACGGGGTAGGCATCAACCGCTCGGTGAAGGATCGCATGTTTGAACTGTCGCTGAAGGTGGAGCGACTGAGCGCGGGCAAATCGGCCCCGTTCCAGCAATTCTGCCAGGACGCATTACAGTTGCAGGCCGAACTGCCTCCCTCTCTTCCCGCGCTGGACCCGCGCGAAGTCAATGATTTTCAGCGCGTCTACGAAGTGCTGGGTGAGCGCGTCCGGCTTGGAGAGTCGCTGCAACGCCAGCAGCGCGCCCGCCTCATCATACGCGTATGGCGTTATATCCACATCCCCCTGGCCTGCCTTGCCGTGCTTGTCATCGGCCTTCACAGCATGATCGAACTGGGGAAGTGGCTGGTGCTGCATTATTGATAGCAGGGCCGGTGAATGATTGCCTGGAAGAGCCGGAATGAGGAAAGGACAAGGCGACCGCAAGGGTCGCCTCTACTATGACGCGGCGATGCAAGCCCAGACGTTCTTAGTAGAGGCGACCCTTGCGGTCGCCTTGCTTCCCACCATCACAATCATTCACAAGCCCTATTATTGAGAGGCTCCCCTGCAACGCCTTGTGCATTTACTATGCCCACCATTTTCGCTTATCAATGCAATACGCCAATACGCCCGGTTTGCAGACTGTGGTCCTCCACGAAATCGCTGGCGGTTTGATCGCGGCCAACGGGGGAGACGCGCCAGAACAGGCGGCGCATATGGCTCCACTCGGCCAGCAATTGGGCGGCGCGCCAGCTATGCGTTTTCTTGCGATGCCACTGGATGATGGTGCGCAGCGCCTCTTGCTCTTCAGCGTCGTTGATGCGTAGCAACTCTACCAGGTCGCTATTGCAGTTGTTGGGGAAGACGCCCTCCATATCCAGCACGTAGGCCACACCCGCCGACATGCCCGCGCCAAAATTCTGGCCGGTCTCGCCCAGCACAACGACTATGCCGCCCGTCATATATTCGCAGGCGTGCGCGCCCACGCCCTCAACGACCGCCAGCACGCCGCTGTTGCGCACCGCGAAACGTTCGCCAGCGCGTCCCGCCGCGAAGAACTGGCCGCCAGTGGCACCATAGAGCGCGGTATTGCCCAGGATAGTGTTTTGATGGGCCGCGAAACTGGCATCCGCTGGAGGAGCGATGATGATCTGGCCGCCTGTCATACTTTTCCCTACATAGTCGTTAGCTTCGCCGTTCAGGATCAGGCGCATACCGGAGACGCAAAAGGCTCCGAAACTCTGGCCTGCCGAACCCGCGAACGAGCAGGTTACGCTGACGCCGGGCAAACCAGCATTGCCGTAGCGGCGCGCGATCTCACCCGCCAGGCTTGCGCCCACCGCGCGGTCGCTGTTCTGGATGGGATGTTGCGTAAGTACGCTGCGTTCTCCGTTCAGCGCTTGTTCGGCTTCAATCAGCAACTGTTCGGCTAAGAGCGAGGTATGCGCCTTGTTGCTGCTCGCCGCTTCCGACGATTTGCCGGGGGCTGCCACTAGTAGCCCTGAAAGGTCGATGGGAGACGATTCGGGGGCTTGCAGCAGGTCGGCACGTCCGATCAAGTCGTCGAGACGTTCGAGGCCCAGGCGTGCCAGCCACTGGCGTACTTCTTCCGCGACCATTGTGAGATAGTTGATGAGATGCCGCGATTGGCCGTTGAATTTGGCGCGCAGGTCTTCGCGCTGCGTGGCGATGCCGGTCGGGCAGGTATTGAGATGGCATTGACGCGCCATATCGCAGCCCAGCGAGACGAGCGCCGCCGTGCCAAAGCCGAACTCTTCCGCGCCCAGCATAGCTGCCACGATCACATCGCGTCCCGTTTTGAAGCCGCCATCGACGCGCACCTTGACGCGCCCGCGCAGTCCGTTGCGCATGAGTACCTGCTGCGCCTCGGCCAGGCCGATCTCCCATGCCATGCCGGCGTGCTTGATGGATTGTAGAGGCGACGCGCCCGTGCCGCCATCATAGCCACTGATAAGCACGTAATCGGCGTGAGCCTTCGCTACGCCTGCCGCGATGGTTCCCACCCCCAGCGTAGAAACCAGCTTGACGCCCACGCGCGCCTGCGTGTTGACCTGGTGCAGATCGTAGATCAACTGCGCGAGGTCTTCAATGCTATAAATGTCGTGGTGCGGGGGCGGCGAGATCAGCGAGACGTTTGGCGCGGTATGGCGTAGCTTCGCAATGAACGGCGTGACTTTAGACGGTGGAAGCTGGCCGCCCTCGCCGGGCTTGGAACCCTGCGCCATCTTGATTTCCAGTTCCTCTGCGCGTACCAGATATTCGGTTGTGACGCCGAAACGCGCTGAAGCCACCTGCTTGATCTTGCTGCTCACCGGAATCCCATCCACCGTTTCATGATACCAGTCGGGGTCTTCGCCGCCCTCGCCCGTGTTGTTGCGCCCGCCGATGCTGTTCATAGCGACCGCGATGGTCTTATGCGTCTCTGGACTCAACGCGCCCAGCGACATAGCGGAGACGACGAAACGGGTGCGAATGGCCTCCATTGGCTCGACCTGTTCCACGGGGATAGGCATACGTGGGGCCAGGGTCAGCATGTCGCGCAGGGTGGTGGTTGGGCGCTGGTAGACCAGGCGCGTGAATTGTTCGTAATCCTCTTCGCTGCCACTCTGCGCCGCTTTTTGCAGGGCGCGAATGATAAGCGGGTTGTAGGCGTGATATTCGGCGTCGCGGCGGAAACGAATGCGCCCAATATCCGCCAGTTTGCGCCGCCGCCCGGCAACTTCGCCCTCAACGCGCTGCGCTACTGTGGGTTTGGGCAGGCGTGAGACGCGCTCGATGATTTGTGCGGCGATCAATGGCAGTGTGAGGTTGCCGAAATGGGCGGGGGAACCGGCGAAACAGCGTTCCACCAGCTCAGGCGCGAGACCTACGACCTCGAACTGTCCCGCGCCGGTGATATTGCGAATGGTGGAGATGCCCATCCGCGCCATGATTTTGCGTAATCCATCTTCAATGACATGTATATACACCTCAACGGCGTCTTCGCGTGTGAGATGTTCAAGCCGCCGCTCGCCTGCCAGGGCGCGCACGCTGGCAAGGGCCATGAACGGCGCAATCGCTTCTGCGCCATAGCCGGCCAGCAGCGCGACCTGGTGAACATCCCACGCGGAACCAGTCTCGCAGATCAGGGATGTCTGGGTACGCAGCCCGC
>DASTKD010000356.1:0-4155 GCA_035716135.1 Ktedonobacteraceae bacterium | reverse complement strand
CAATCAGGGCCGCGAAGGCATAATCCGGCGGGCTGACGCGCCAGGATATGCTATCGCGCTCCTTGCTGCCCACTTATGAGACGCAAAAGGCAGAAAAGTATTGCAGAACGCAGGAGGAGTATGCCGGATTAGACCTTACAGGCATCCTCGACGAAGTGTATCAGCGTTTCCATATCGTCGAGCGCGCGGGATACGACGCTATGCTGATGGTGCGGCACACTTGCCAGGGCTGCATGAGCCAGGCGGCATTGTTCGGCCAGAAAGTCGCGGCAGTACGTTCTCGTCCCGGCGCGCGCGAATATGCCCAGAACCTGATGAACCTGCGCGAGAGTGACGGGGACCTCCTGGCTATAGATCTGGTTGAGGATGTGGCGATCTGACGGGCTGGCGTGTTCGAGCGCGTGGAGGATCGGCAGGCTTTTCTTGCGGCGGTAGATGTCGCCTGCTACCGTTTTGCCGGATTCGATCGTGCTGGCCCAGATACCGAGCATATCATCGCGCACCTGAAAGGCGATACCGATAGCCTGTCCAAAGTCGCGCAGGCTGGCGATGGTTCGTTGATCTTTTGTGCCGAGCAGCGCGCCCATTTCGGCGGAGCAGGCCATCAGAGCGGCAGTTTTGCGGCGAATCATGTCAAGATAGGCGGCAACCGAGATGACCTGGCAGTCCTCAAAGCTGATGTCGAGGAACTGCCCTTCGGCGATTACCAGGCAGGCGTAGTCGAGCGCGGCCCCCAATTTCGCGGCAATGGCTGGCTCGACGCCTCTGTCCAGCACGCCCCAGAGCGCCAGACGCGCCAGAGCGAACATGCCGTCGCCCGCGTTGATGGCCTGAGGAATGCCCCATAGTTTCCAGAGCGTCGCGCGGTGACGGCGTTCCACGTCACTATCTTCAATATCATCGTGAATGAGGGTGAAATTATGCGTGAGTTCGAGCGCGGCGGCGGCGGGCAAGGCGCGCGCCAGGTAGCTTGCTGGATCAGCGGGTGTATCTCCCGTCAGTCCGTTGGCTCCAGCCGCTTCATAGGCCAGCAGGAGCAGTGTCGGGCGTAGTAGTTTCCCCGGATTGCTGATGACTGGCGCGAGGGTTGCATCCGCCCAGCCCAGGTGATAACGCATATAGGCGTAGAAATCGAAGGATTCATCGGTCGCTGTCGCCTGGTCGCTGACTTTTTGCAGCGCGATGCGCATTTCCGCCAGTATCTCACGATGATAGCGTGTGAGGGTAGAGTGAATAGCTGGTGTTCCTGTCATAACGTATCAGCACGGCCAGAGCGCGTGCCTTTTTCCTCCTCGACTGAAAATGCTCAGGGGTGCAGGTAGAATAGCGCGCCCACTCCGACTGTTCCCACGACAACCACCCAGCGCATCAATCCTCTTATGCCGCCAATACGATAGAAAGGAGAGCAGAGGCTACAATAGCGAGTAGTCGATTGATAGCGATGACCGCGCAAGCCTTCGCGTATGATGGAGACGTTTTCTGTTTTGCGCTGCGTATGTAGTTCATCGCAGATATGGCGACCGCAGCCGTCGCAGCGAAACTCATCGATGTAATGTGAGGTACGCGAGAGTGACCATTGATCGGGATAGACCTGTCGGCCACAAATATAGCACACCTGCGTTTGCGCCAGGCGCATCTGCTTTTCGGCGCAGGGCGAATGTTGCTGCCTGGGAAAGTGATCCTGGCAGAACCCTTTGCGACAGTCGGGGCAATGTCCCAATGCCTCCTCGTTGCATTCATGACATCGCCTGGTAGCAGCCACACTGCTATTGCGGCGGATCTGTCGTTGCGCCGCCTCTATTTCTTTGTCTTTCATATAGTTAGTGCTTTCCCCGGTGGTATCGCTTTTATTTTCATATATTAGTATACGATGGTAATAGCTCTGTGGATAGTATAGCAGGAGATTTGCCAGGGGGCAATGTAAACGGATAGAATGGGGATAGATGATTATTAGTAGCCAGGGCGGGGGCAAACTTTCACTCGTAGATGTTTTGGAATAGGAACCGGCGACGTAGGAGTGTCATTCTGAGCGCAGCGAAGAATCTCTCAGTGAGCCGCACGCAGATTCTTCGCTGCGCTCAGAATGACAGGCGAGAAAAACACCTACGAGTGAAGGGCAAGGCTTGCCCACACCCCGGTCGTCCAACAAGGAAGCTATATGCAATCCAGTACAAACGCGAAAACCGCATCCCGTTCGAGACCATTGAGAGTTCATGCATTGCAACGACTCATCCCCTGGTGGCAGGATATAGACCCGGCAGTCTACGCGGAACTCCAGTTGCCACCTGTCAGCGAAGCGATGCTGCAAACGGTTGATGTGGTAGTAATTGGTGGCGGCGTGGCCGGGCTAAGCGCCGCGTTCGCTCTCAAAGAGCGAGATGCGACGATGCGCGTACTGGTGCTTGAACAGGCGGAAATGCTGGGCTATGGCGCGACCGGGCAAAACGCGGGTATCTTTACGCCGGGCATCAATATGGCGATGTCTGAAATAGACCCCGATAGTCCCGCGCTCGACTTCTATCCCGCGACGACGGCTATTTTCCATCGCTTCATTGACGAGGGGCAAAAAGATGGCACGCTGCTCTCCGTCAGCAAAACGGGCGCGATCACTATGGCGACGAGCAAACGTGCCGCGCACAAGTTGGAACGCGAAACCCAATTGCGCGTGCAGGCGGGTTTGCGCGCGCAGTTGTGGACGCCGGCGCAAATCAACGAGGCCGCACAGGGGCGGCTCGACACGAAAACGGTGGTCAGCGCCATGTGGCTGCCAGATGAGGGGCGCATTCAGCCCCTGACGCTGCTGGCGTATCTGGCTCACCGGGCGCGGGAAGAATACGCGGTAGAGATAGTAGGGCAGGCGCGCGTCACGAGTTATGAAACGAGAAAAGAGCAGGCCCAACCGGCGCGCTGGCAAATAATACTGGCGGATGGAACGCCGGTGCAGGCGCGCGCGCTGGTAAATTGTGTGGGGCCGACGGTAGAGGCCAACGCGCGTATTTACGCTCTCGCGTTTAAGGCCGATTTTCCCAATGATTTCCCCCTTTTCTGGGACGCATCGCCCTATACCTATGCCGACTACCGGCCTGGCAATGGTCGCCTGGGTGTGAGCGGCGGGCGCTACGGAAAAGCCGGGGTAGCCAAAAATGATGATTCATATTATCAACGCCTGGCCGATGCCACGCGCCGCTGGGTGCCTGAATTGCGGGGCAAAAGACCGGCCTATCGCTGGGCGGTAGACCTGTACGTGTCGGCTGGTTTGATCCCGGAGATGCGCGTATTAGGAGATGGCGCGCCGGGCGTCGCTATCGAGGGCCTGGGAGCGCACGGTGTCTTGCCGGGCATGGCGCTTGCCCGGCAGGCCGCTAATTACCTGGTTAGCCAACTTTCAATGTAGGGGCAACAGGGCATGATGGTATAGAGAAAGGAAAATATGCCGGTGTCACTACCTGCGACAACCTGGGCTGACCACCGCCTCGAATGGGGGCAGCGAACCTATGTGATGGGTATCATCAACGTGACGCCTGACTCTTTCGCGGGCGATGGCATTGTCGCTGAGAACCTGCCGGCGGAGGAGATCGTGGCTCGCGCTGTTACCCAGGCGCGGAACTTTGTGGCGGAGGGCGCGGCAATGATTGACGTGGGAGGGGAATCGACCCGCCCGAACTTCGCGCCCGTGAGCCTGGAAGATGAACTGGAGCGTGTCATCCCTGTAATACAGGCGTTACGCTCCAGCCTGCCTGCCGATATATTGATCTCGATTGATACCTGTAAAGCAGAAGTGGCGCGCCAGGCGCTGGATGCAGGAGCGAACATCATCAACGATATATGGGCGTTGCGCCATGATGCGGGTATGGCGGCGCTGGCGAGCGAACGCGCTGTGCCGGTGATCTTAATGGCGAATATGCGCGGCGTGCAGAGGCGCGAAATTGTCAGCGATGTGATGCGCTTTCTGTCGGGTAGTATCGATATGGCGCTGGCGGCGGGCGTCGAGTGGGAGCGCATCATCATTGATCCTGGCATTGGATTTGGCACCACTCCGCAGGAAAACCTGACCATGTTGCGGCGTCTGGGCGAGCTGCGCTCTTTAGGGCGTCCCATTCTGCTGGGCGTGTCGCGCAAATCCACGATTGGCCTGGTGCTGGGAGGCTTGCCACC
>DASTKD010000355.1:0-7675 GCA_035716135.1 Ktedonobacteraceae bacterium | reverse complement strand
AGGGTCGCCTCTACTATGAACGAGCCAGGGAAGCCACTTCCGTCGTCATAGTAGAGGCGACCCTTGCGGTCGCCTTGCTCCCCACCATCGCCCTCATTCACAGTCCCTGCCTTCAATCATACCGCAAAATGTCGCTCACGCGCACCCGCGCCGCGCTCAGAGCGGGTGCGAAGCTGGCGAGCGTGGCGATGAGCAGGATGAAGGTCAGCATGATCGCCAGCGTGACGGGCGCGAATGTGAATGGCAACGGCAGCAGTACCGAGCCGATGAAATTCACGAAGGCGTAAGCGGCAGGAATGCCCACGACTAGCGCGGCTATCCACGCCACTACGGCCAGCGAAATGCCTTCCGTCCAGAATACCCGCGCCACTCCCCGGCTGGTTGCGCCCATTGAGCGCAGGATGCCGATTTCGCGCCGCCGTTCCAGCACTGAGATGGTCAGGGTATTGAAGAGTCCCAGCAAGCCCACCAGCCCGATGATTACCGAAACCGCGTACAGGATAGCCGTTACAATCCCAAACTGGCTTTGATTGCGGGCAATGATTTGCTGCTGCGTCTGAATGTTCGGAGTCGCGCCAGAGCGCGTGAGCGTGGCATCAAGCGCATTTGCCATGCGCTCTACTGCCTGTGGCGAATGGTTCCGCGCCTGGATCATAAAGCCCGATGCCAGATTGGCGGGCAACTTCTCGAAGGCGTGCAGATCGTCAATCGTGGTGATGCCAACGCCGCCGGAGAGCGTGTTATTATGGTCGAGAACTTCGCCAATAATCGTCCATGTGGCGCTATCCGTCGCATTAGAGAACGTCATCGTATCGCCCACTTTCAGATGCAGTTTCGCGGCGGCAGTGTCGCTGATGAGCAGCACGTTCGGCTCATCGCCCCGGAACCATCTTCCGGCCAGTAGACGGTAGCGATACATGTGTGTATCCGTTTCCACGCCATTAAGATCGATCTGCCCGTGCTGTGTTTTGACGAACAGGTCGTCAAAACGCTCGACCCGCGCTACATTGGGTACGGACAGTATTTGCGCTTTAAGCTGATCGTATGGCTGTGGTTGCGTAGCGACCAGAGCATCCTGATGATAGGTATCCGTTAATTGACCCAGGCCTGCCGTATAGGAGGCGCTTGTGGCGGAAACCGACAGGAAAGCGATACCAGAAATCGTCAGCGCCAGCAGTGTCAGGATGGCGCGCGTGCGTTTGCGGAACATGCTTCTCATGCCGAGGCGCGTCGTCTGGGGAATCCATGCCATGCGCTGCGCCAGCCTGCTGCGAGATGGTGAGTGCTTCCCATTGCTCATGCCGTAGCTGGTCATGGCTTCGCGCGCGGTGATCCTGGTACCCAGCCACAGGGGTAGCAGGGCCGCCAGTAAAGGTACGCTTATGCCCACCGCGATACTTATCAGCAGTGTGCTGAGCGTCACCTGGAACGCGCCGAGATCGAGCGTGAAGAGGTTTGCCAGATACGACAGGAACTCGTATCCGGCGAAGATGCCCAGGCCAATACCCAGAGCCGTGCCTGCGATGCCATAGATGCCCACCGAAAGCAGGTAGCCGCGCATGACTTTCTGGCGCGTGCCGCCCAGAGCTTTCATAGTGCCGATGATCTTGATTTGTTCGGCAATCAACGTTGTCACCGTATTGATGATGAGGAAACTGGTCAAGATCAGGGCGATGATGGCGAGTACGCGCGTAATGGCGAAGACTGCATCACTGGCCGTCTGGACGGTATTGCTGCCTGGCGTGAACGCGCTGAATATAACCACATGATGCGCTCGCAGCACATTTGCCAGCGCGCGTGCCGTTGCATTCACCTGATGGGTGTTCCGCAATTGCACATCGATATGGTTTGCGTTGCTGATGCCGGTAATATGGCCGAGTGCGTCCGCGCTCATATAAGCGGTTGCGAACGAGAGGAAGCCTGCGCCGGGCTGACCGAGTGTGCGTGCCATACCGACCACATGCAAGCGCTGTGGCCCGCTCGCGGTTTCAATTGTCACATCGTCCCCAGGAGCGAAATTCTGAAGCTGGCGGTCGCTGGCCTCCATGACGACCTCGCCCGGCCCCGGTAAATGGCCGGAGGTGAGTTCAAAGGTATTGATTTTCACGTTGTGAAAGTCCGCGTAAGCTATGATGGCAATGCTGACCGGCGTGGTTGAAGTGTGCCAGCGCGTGATATATTCCGTGTCGAACTGCACCGTTTTGACGTTCGGCACCGCCGCCAACGCGGGAGCAAGAGAGGCATCGACCGCCTGTACATTGAATGAGAAGTCAGGAGCCGAGGCCCGGTTCGCGCTGAATGAAATCGACTCGCTCAGCGAGCTACTGGTAATGTTGATAGCGGTCAAGCCAAGCACGCCAACGGCAATACCCAGCACGACCAGGATGGTGCGCAATCTGCGGCGCGTAACATCGGCGATGGATTTGCGCGTCAACGCGCCTCCCGGCAATGAAAAGCCCATTACTGCACCTCCATCGTTGATACTGTAGGGACACGATTTATCGCGTCCGTTATTGTATCTGCGTCCGCGCCCTCATGGTTGATGATTTGACCATCCAGCAGTTCGATGCGCGCGCTGGCGCGGGCGGCCAGGCGGGGATCGTGGGTGACATAAATGACGGTTTTCCCCTGCGCAGTCAAACCTTCCAGCGTGTCAAACACCTGTTGGGCTGTGTGTGAGTCGAGGTTGCCCGTTGGCTCGTCCGCAATGATTACGGGGGGATCGTTTGCCAGGGCGCGCGCGATGGCGACACGCTGCTGCTCGCCGCCCGAAAGCACACCCGGCAGGCGATGAGCGCGTTCCTGTACAGAGGCCATTGCCAGGCAATGCATGGCGCGTTCGCGCCACTGGCGGCGTTTCAGTCCGCCGCCACCGCCTAGTTCCAGGGCTAACAGCACGTTTTCCAGCGCCGTGAGGGTCGGTATTAGTTGAAAGAACTGGAAGACAATGCCGACATGTTGACCGCGCCAGCGCGCCAGCGCGTTTTCGCTCATCTTGCGCAATTCCTCACCGGCGAAAACGATGCGCCCGCTGCCTGGTCGATCGATGCCAGTCAGCATATTAAGCACCGTTGATTTGCCGCTACCTGACGGCCCATTGATAGCGAAGAGGCTTTGTGCGGGTATAGCAAAGGTAATATCATGCAAAATGGTGGTTTTTTGAGCGCGTGTCTCGATCACGCGCGAGAGATGTTCAACCTGGATAAGCGGTTGACCGGTTTTCAGAGCATAGCGATTCTGATCCAGAGACATTTTTGACATTTTTTCTCCTGACGGGTTACATGAGATTTTTGATTTCGTTGCTGAACATAGCGGCACATACATGTTCTAGAGGAAAGTATGCCCGTCAGGTGTGCGGAAAATATCTCGAAACTGTAACGATATGGTAGCGCTTTTGCCTGTTTGCGCTACAATTTTGTCACAAGTTAGCTCACGAAACGATAGCCAACGCCCCATACTGTGACAATTTTTTCGCCAGGAGCGCCGAGCTTCTTACGCAGGCGCGTAATATGCGTATCGACGGTGCGATCAAAGCCGTCGTAGTCGTAGCCCCACAACTGCTGCAATAAGAACTCGCGGCTAAAAGCCCGCCCGGGGTGCGATGCCAGCAATAACAACAATTCGTACTCTTTGGGCGTCAAATCAAGCTCTACCCCGTCGAGCGTGACGATACGCTCCAACTCGTGGATGTGCAACGGGCCGCGCACGATGGGTGTGGATACGGGGATGGGGGAATCTTCGGGCGGGGCATCCTGGTATGTAGGGATGCCCCTTGTGGGCATCCGGCCCTCGCTCGATGCTGGTATTGAAGTTAAGAGCAGGCGGCTGTCGAGTTCGACGCGGCGCAGCATGGCGCGTACTCGCGCCAGCACTTCGCGTATGCTGAAAGGCTTTGAAATATAATCATCGGCTCCGACCTCTAGCCCCAGCACGCGATCAATCTCTTCCGTGCGAGCCGTCAGCATGATAATGGGCATGAGGTAGTTCTGGCGCAACTTGCGGCACACAGATAAGCCGTCCATGCCCGGCAACATCCAGTCCAGCACCACAAGGTGCGGGTGATGTTCGTCAACGAGTTTAAGGGCGGTCAACCCGTCAAAAGCCTGAAGGACCGTGTGACCCTCGGCCTCCAGTTGCGCGCGGATCAAATTGCAAATATCTACTTCGTCCTCGACAATCAGAATTGTCGCCATTACATACTACTCCTTGTGGATGCTCTCGGCGATGGCTGGTAAACGGGCGTGGCGATGCGCAGCAGGACGCGGAAGCAGCTTCCTTCGCCCACTTTGCTCGTCACACTTACCGAACCCCCCATTGCATTGACGAGGTCGCGCACGATTGCCAGCCCCAGGCCGAAGCCGCCCGATGTGCGCGCGCGTGAGGCATCGGTGCGATAAAACCGCTCAAAGACGCGCTCCAGGTCTTCCGGCGGAATGCCTATACCCGTATCCGCTACCGTCAAAGCAATGTAGTGGATGTCGATTCTTTCTACGGTCATTGACACGATGCCGCCATTGGGTGTGTAGGTAATAGCGTTGCGCGTAAGGTTGAGCAGGACCTGCGCCAATCGCTGGCGATCAGCCAGCACGGATGGCGCGTATGGGTCTGTTTTACTCACCAGTGTAATAGCGCGTTCGCGGCGCGCCAGGGGTGCCATCGTCTGCTGTATCTCCTCCACAACTTTGGCGGCGTCAACCGGCTCTAAATCCAGGCGTAACTCGCCAGCCTCTGTGCGCGCCAGTGAAAGCAGGTCGTCTACCAGCGAGCCGAGACGCTCGGCTTCTCGCTGTACGATAACCAGATAGTCATGCAGCTTTTTAGCGGAAAGCTTTTCCGCTTCATCGTCTTCGACCGTTATTAGCAGCGATTCGACATGCCCGCGAATGCTGGCGATAGGTGTGCGTAATTCGTGCGAGACGTTGACGATTAGCTCGCGGCGACTTTGCTCGGCCCGCTCGGCCTTGATGCGCTCCTGTTCCGCGAACTCTCTGGCCTGCGCGAGGCGAATAGCCGTATCGCTCATGCCCAGCATGATACGCGCCAATTCTCCCGAAATATAGGCTAGTCCGTACACGGTATACATCGAAATGGTGAATAGTCCAAAGCCTTTCAAAGAGAAGCGTAGCACTTTTTCAATAGTCACTATCTCATCAGGACCATGAGCGAATACCAGTCCGAGATACAGGAAAGGTATGATGGTCAGTGTTAAGACGAATGTCACCAGGGAAATCGAGATACTAAGTACAAGCATACAGAGAGTCAGCACAAACGAAAGTATGCCAAGCGGGAATTTGATGAGTAAGTAGGCCAGGCTTTTCCATGTCATGGAGTCTGTCAGGCTCTCTCGAAACCGTTGCAACCAGGTCATCGCTATTTGGAGTGGGTAGGACATAGGCCGTATATCGACGTTCAGCCAGTCCATCGCCAGCTTCCGCTCGAATGCGGCCAGATAGCGCCAGCTTGCTACGGTCAACAGCGAGATGGGAACGCCTATCCAGATAATCAGGGTGCTGATACCGATAGATATACCGCAAACCAGAAAGACAAAGTAAAACAACCCCAGAGGAAAAGACAGCAAGAGATAGAGCATCATCAAAAGAGCCTGTTTTGTGGTGGGAACGCGATTCCCCGGCGCTATTTGCAGGTTTGAATTGCTGGCTCTATAGTTCATGTGAGGCTCCGGGCAAACTAAACGGTTCAATAGACTCTATTGCGCCGCTACAAGTATAGTACCACGCGGCGTTACACTCTAGTATGGCCCGGAGATGTGCGGAAAGTATCACGAATGTGTGACAAATTGTTGTCGCAAGAAGCGACAACAATCACGCAATTTCCTCGATGCGTAGTTGTATATCAGGGTCAGACACAGGAACGATGATGCGCTTCGCAACAGGCGTCGAGAGGACGATCGAAGTGGTGAGCGGCCCATGATCCGATAGGCGATCGATGATGGCTTCCAGGTGTTCGACGGAGGCAATCATCACTCTCATAATGAGGGCGTCGCTGCCTGTCACACGGTAGCATTCAAGTACTTCGGGTATCTCCTGGGCGTAAGCGGGAAAGCGCGTACACCTTTCACCCTGTGCCTGCAAACGAATGATGGCGGTGATGGGGTAGCCGACCTTTGTGGTGTCGATCTCCGCGCGATAGCCTTTGATGATTCCGGCGTCTTCCAGCCTGCGCACGCGCTCCGCGACAGCGGGCGAGGATAGCCCTACACGCTGCCCCAACTCACTGAATGAAAGCCGCGCATTCTCCTGCAATGCCTGCAAAATGCGCCATCCAGTCTCATCAAGAAGTCTCTCAATATCTAAAGTCATGGTGCCTTTTTACCTTCTTTTCTTAAATTACAACGAGATATACCTTCAACTTACCATGTATTATAACACAACTACCGTGTACAATTAAAGCCATAGAGAGGATGCGCCGACAACACCTGAATGAATTGCCGGTACACACAAAATAAGGAGCATATCATGATAACCATTCTGATTTTTGCGCTGGCTTTTATTCTTTTAGATATGGCTGCTTTGCGCTGGGGCAAGGACAGCACCGAAAACATCAATAGCCGCGAATGGGAACGCCGCGCGCACTGGGGAGAGAAGACGAATAAACAAGTAGAAGCATGTTAGTTGACTGAAATGCGCTATCCTGGGACGAGCGCGACCGCAAGGGGTGGGAGAAGGAAGGCGACCGCAGGGGTCGCCTCTACTATGACTACGACGGGAAACCACAGGCGTTCATGGTAGAGGCGACCCTTGCGGTCGCCTTGCCCTTTCCTCCTGTGGTTGCCCTCATCCCTTAATGTAGATTCAACAGGGTATTAGTGACCGCCACCTTGCTGGTAGCGACGGGCGATCTCGTCCCAGTTGACGACGTTCCACCAGGCCGCGAGATAATCGGGCCGGCGGTTCTGGTACTTCAGGTAGTAGGCGTGTTCCCACACATCGTTGCCCATGACGGGGAAGTAGCCATTCATCAAGGGGCTATCCTGGTTGGCAGTAGAAATGACCGAGAGCTTGCCGCTCTGATCGAGTACAAGCCATGTCCAGCCGGAGCCGAAACGCTTTGCGCCCGCGTCGTTGAAAGCGGCCTTGCACTGGTCGAAAGAGCCGAACGTCTGCTGAATGGCGCTCGCCAGCGCGCCGGTGGGTTCGCCGCCGCCGTTGGGCTTCATAATGGCCCAGAACATGCTGTGATTGGAATGACCGCCAGCGTTGTTCTGTACCGCAGTGCGGATATTCTGCGGCACGTCGTTGATGTGGCGCAGGATGTCGTCAACGTTTTTGCTGGCAAAGTCGGTATTGTTTACCGCGTTGTTCAGATTGTTGACATAGGCGGCATGGTGCTTGTCGTGATGCAACTGCATCGTTTGCGTGTCAATGTATGGCTCCAATGCATTGTAGTCATACGGCAGTGATGGAACTTCAAAAGCCATAACAGATCTCCTTAAATAGAGTTGTAAGGACGGCTGACGTTGCCGCCCTGTATCAAAAACTTTCCGTATCTAGTTGTATTAGATGGACGGCCAAATGTCAAGCTCATGCGCGGGCTTGCCCCCTTTTGTCAGTGGTGTTCGTGAGGCATGGCGACCGCAAGGGTCGCCACTACCATACACGAAAACAGGCAAGAGGCGTCATATAGTAGTGGCGACCCTTGCGGTCGCCATGTTTAT
>DASTKD010000354.1:0-11976 GCA_035716135.1 Ktedonobacteraceae bacterium | reverse complement strand
AAATTCATGCCGTTCCCCCGGCAGCTACGGTGTCACGCTCCTGGAGTACGACAGTTCCCAAATCTCTATCCATGCACTCAATCCTCGTATCTGTCGTGGTGCCTGACCCAGGCTTGTGGATCTTCCAGACCTTCCTCATCTCGCCCTTTAGGCACCAGGTCGAGATAGTGGTAAGCGGCGTTCATCATGTCGATTCCACGCGCGTAGCACGAGTAGGTATGAAAAACCGCGCCGTTCTCATCTTTGTAGAACACACTAATACCCTCACGATCCGTAAGGCCGGGATCTGTTTTCACATAGTTGAAGAACGCCGCTCCCGCGTGGACTTCCTCCGGGGTAAACGATGTCTGATAGTCGAAGTTGAAATCGCTGGAAGACGAGGAGACCCACTTGAAGCTCCATCCCATTCGCTTTTTGAATGGTTCAATCTTTGCCAGTGGGGCGCGAGAAATGGCGACAAAGGTCACATCGCGGTGATTGAGGTGAACATCGATGCCGTTGAAATTATCGGCCCAGAACGAGCAGTGCAGGCACCCTTCGTCCCAGTCGGGAGGGAACATAAAGTGATAGACGACGAGCTGGCTTCTGTTTTTGAATAGCTCGGCCAACGTCTCCTTGCCACTCGGCCCATCGAAGACATATTGCCTGTCAACCTTCTCCCAGGGGAGTTCGCGCCTCTGCCGGCTCAGTTCGTCCCGCAGCTGTGTGAATTCCTTTTCTTTCGTCAGGAACGCCGTTCGCGCGGAGAGCCATTCCTCGTGCGAAACCACTGGATGGTTCTTGATACTGTCGTTGCTGTCGTTTGTCATGCGCTTGCTTCTCCTTTGTGAAAATACTTTCTCATGGGTTCCCAGTAGAGCAGGCTCCAATGCGTGTTGACGATCGAACTCAACGAACCAATCTCTCCTGTCTCTGGAACGCTGACTTTGTAATCAGGCACATTGACCTGCACAAGTTGAATCTCTGCGCCTGTTATATTTTTTTGAAAGGTTAAAACGACCGTTGAGTCAAGATCAGTAACCTCGCCGGGATCTAGCGCGAAGTTCCACACGATATTCTTCCAGGTCAGGACAATCCTTTTCCCTGGAACAAGCTGCAAAATCTTTGCGGTTAGCGAGAACCGGGTCTGTCCATCAGGGCCTGCAAATCCAAAGGCACGCAATTCATCTCCCTCTTTACCGTGAGCGACTTCTCCCTCTCCAGATCGGAAAAAGGATGCGGGTCGGCTGCCGGCAGTCATAGCAGAGTGCTCTTTGGAAGAGAGGTACGCATTATAGAGGGCCTCTGGACTGACCCCTGGAAAATGAGCAGTCTGAGCAATCATGACAGTAATTCTCCTTCAGATGATTTCAGGTAGTAGTCCATACATTTCTATATGGACACTTATTAGACTGTGGCAAATGCCAAAACTGTGCGGTCTGGCAGGGGAACATGGCGACCCTTGCAGTCGCCATGTTCCCCTCGCAGTCGCCATGTTCCCCTGGCTGTAACGATGGAGCGTATAATGATTAGACTGCGGCGAAAGCCAAAACTGCGCGGTCTGACTGTGATGTTTTGGGCAATCGGTCGGTGCCGATTGAAGCGAACATCAGCGCAGTCTGGAGAAATCGAGGAAGAGTTGTGACATCTGAACGCGCGAAAGCACACGTTACACCCGGCGATCCTTCTGAATTTACCTCCCTCATCGAACCGTATCGCCGCGAACTGCACCTGCATTGTTATCGACTCCTGGGGTCTCTTCATGATGCTGAGGACCTGGTGCAGGAGACGATGCTGCGCGCATGGCAGCGCTTCGACACATTCAGGGGTGAAGCTTCGCTGCGCACCTGGCTTTATCGCATAGCAACCAACGCCTGCTTCGACGTACTCAAGAAGCGCTCCCCGCGCACTCTGCCCCCGGCCATCTCTCCCGAAGCTGATCCCCTCCAACCCCTTGCGCCAGCCTGGGCCGAATCTACCTGGCTTGAGCCTTTCCCTGACAGTTGGTTGGCCGAGGCAGTGGAGGACCCGGCGGCGCGCTATTCCCGGCGAGAAAGCGTCTCGCTTGCTTTTCTTGCCGTTCTGCAACTGCTCCCACCCCGCCAGCGAGCGATTTTGATTCTCAGCGATGTGTTGGACTGGCGAGCGCGCGAGATTGCGTCCCTGCTTTCGATCTCAGTGTCAGCCGTCAATAGCGCCCTGCACCGGGCGCGGGCCACGATGGCGAAGCAGTATCATACTCATGAGCAAGAAAGCGGAGAGAGTCTGGCGGTAGATGCCAGGACTCAGGCTCTACTGGAGCGCTATCTACATGCATGGGATAACGAAGATGTCGATGGGTTGGTGGCGCTTTTGAAAGAAGACGCGCCCTTTTCGATGCCGCCATCTCCTTCCTGGTACCGTGGGCGAGCAGCAGTTCGGACGTTACTTTCTACTCAAGCCCTTGCGCCCCTGGCCCATAATCGGTGGTACTTCTCTCCCACAAGAGCTAATGGATGCCCCGCGTTTGCTGTGTACCATGCTACTGGCCCTGATGGAGCCTTTCAGGCTTTCGGAATTCAAGTTATTACCCTGGAAGATAGCGTATCGGGCCTGCTCATTGCCGACGTGACGACCTTCCTCGACCCGTCGCTCCATACTTTCTTCGGCTTTCCACCTGAACCGTCCAGGTGAACCAATATCGACTATAGTGCCTCTGCCACGCTCAATAGCAGTACTCACTCTACATAGTTAACCCGCATCGTTTGGAGTTGACGAACATGATCGAGGAGATGCACACGCGCAAGGAGCAGCCATTCTCGCCAGTGCATCACCCCCAACTCAAAGTGCTTCCAGGTCACGTCAAGGTGAGAATCGGGTTCCGCCTGCTGAATGGTATACGCGAGGTGTTGTATAGAACTTTGCAGAGCTGTCAGCAGTTCTACACGGTTCACCGGTTCTTGCCGGAGACGATTCTCGCTGCGGTCGCTAACATCGGGAGGATGCAACCCCTGCTCGAGGACCATACAAATAGCTTGCTCATACCTTGCCATGAAAAGCATCACATGCTCTACTATCTCAGCTATTGACCATACGCCTTCTCGATGGGGCTGATGAAAAGCGGTTTCGGGAAATTGGTCTACTGTTTCCAGCAATTGACGATAGGCTTCTTCCAGAGCGTCATATAGTTGGATGGGTGTACGTTTCATTGACTGGCTTGCCAGATAGCCACGAAATTGCGCAATTTCTTCGCTGTTCATCGAATTACCCCTTCAATTCCCAAATTTGCTGCACAGGTCTTCTAACCATATAGACGCAGACCTGCTTACTTTCTCGCACAGTGATTAAGCCCTGTGACAAATTTTAACATCCATTGATTTTATAAGATTAGTATATTATAATATTATGTACAATCTTCTAAAAGAAAGAGCATCTTTATGAACGCGGATTTGCCTGCTTACCTCGATACTGAAGCTTCACAGAGAAAGACTATGCCCATCAACCGGGACTCTCCGGTGCCGCTCCACCATCAAATGCGTAATTATTTGCTGGGCTGCCTGGAACGCGGGGAGTTGCAGCCGGGCCAGCAGCTTTTGCGCGAGAGCGAGTACGCGACGCGCTTCGGGATCAGTCTCGCGCCGGTGCGGCAGGCCATTCTTGATCTCGTGAAAGAGGGATATTTCTATCGCGTGCCTGGGCGTGGGACGTTTGTGCGCGAGCAGAAGGTAGCTGAGAAGATCAGCATCCTGTCCAGTTTCTCCGAAAGTATGCGGGCGAAGGGATTGAACGCAGACCTGCGCGTGATCGAGTTGCGCGTTGGCAAGGTTCCTCCTGCCATGAAAGCCATCTTAGAAGCGAGCGATGAGCAGTTTGTCTTGCTCCAGCGTGTCGCTTTCGTCGAGGGCAAGGCCATAGCGCTGCTGGCATCCTATCTCCCGGCGCGGCTGGTGCCGGGGCTTGAGAAGCTCGATCTCAACGGCCAATCGCTTTATAAGACGCTGGAAGAGCGCTATGGCATCGTGCTGGGGCGAGCCGAAAATACGATTGAAGTAGTGCGCTGTCGTAGTAATCAGTCGAGCCTGCTCGGTATTCCCACGGGAACGCCGATGCTGCAAGTGGAGGGAAAGACCTATGACGTGAGCGAGCAGTTTGTAGAATTTGCGCGGGTACTCTATCGGGCCGACCGTTTCCGTTTCACCATTGAAAGCTACCGGCGCGATGATCGCGTGTTGCACCTCATCGGCGCGCCGGACACAGAGGAGGTAGCACAGCCATGAATAAAGCTACTTCTGCCGTTGAAGGCAGTCAAGGCAAAATGTTTCTGCGTAATGCGACCGGACTTATACGCGAAGTGTCGCTACTCGACGCTTTTATCATGAACACCTTCGGCATGAATATCGCCGTCGGTTCCGTCTTCTTATTCTTACAGGCCCCCGTATTTTTTCCACAGGGCAATATGCTACTGGCCGTTATCATCGGCACGCTGGTGATGGCATTCACACTGTTGTGGGTGTATTCAACCTTCGCGGCTGCCATGCCCCGTTCAGGGGGTGATTACGTATTCGTGAGCCGCGTCATCCATCCTTTCTTCGGCTGGCTGTTAGGTTGGAGCCAGGGTATGTGGCTGATCTTTTTCTGGATAGGCTTTAACGCCTGGTTCGCGCTCACCTTCGCCGTGCCGGTCGCGCTCTCCACCATTGGAGCGGCTACCGGACAAAGCGGCTGGATCGCTCTAAGCAACAATTTGCTGTCGTCCTTTCCCATCCTGGGTATCACGACACAATGGTGGGTGCTTATTATCGGCTTGCTTATCAATGTGGGTTTCGCGGTGCTGCTGATCCTGGGCGGCCAAAGCTTCTGGCGCTGGCAAAAGGTGTTCTTCCTCTTTGCCGGAGGTAGTATCATCCTGGCTTTCGCGCTGCTGCTCTTTGATGGAGGCAATATTCAGAATGCCTGGAACACCTTTGCCGCTCATAATAAAGGGCTGGCCTTCAACCAGGTCATCCCTACGGCGGTCAAGAATGGATATGTTTTGCCGGGCGGCTTCAGCTTCAGCGATACGCTATTGATGCTGCCCTGGGTGTTTTTCGTGGTTGGTTATGCTCAGGGGTCGGCGCAAATTGGAGGCGAGGTCAAACGCGCCTCGCGCAACCAGTACCTGGCGATGGTGGGCGGCGTGCTGGTCAATGGCGCGATGTTGGCACTGCTGGTACTCGCATTTATGCAGGCCGTCGGCGTGCAATGGATTGGCAGCGTCGGTTTTCTTGCCAGCACTCATGCCAGCCTGCTGAACTTGCCGGGCAATCTCTCGCCCAGTTTCAATTTCATCGTCAGCCTGCTGACCGGCAATGTCATTGTGCCGCTCATTATCGGCATCGGCTTTGTCTTCTGGGCCTTGATGGGAACGCCGCTCTCCGAATTGCAGGCCACGCGCTACATGCTGGCCTGGGCGGTTGACCGTATGATTCCTTCGCCGATGGGTGATGTCAACGAGCGTTTTCACTCGCCCGTCAAAGCCATCGTTTTCTGCACCATTACAGGAACGCTCGCCCTGATCGCGCTGGTGGCTTTCCCGCAGGCCAGCCTGCTCGGCGCGCTGCTGGCACAGATTGTCGCTTTCATCCTGGTCTCGATTGCCGGCATTCTCTTCCCCTACCGGCTGCGCCATGTGTGGGAATCCGCGGGCGGCCACAAAATCCTCGGCATCCCATCGGTGACACTGGCCGGCATCGGCGGCGTGATTGTGCTGGGCAGCCTCATGCTACTGTTCATCTTCAATAGTACGATCAACTCGACCTTTGGCGTTACGGCGCGGCTGTCGCTAAGTTTCATGATTGGTGTGGTAGTCGTTGGTATTCTCTGGTACGTGGGTGCCTACTTCTTGAATCGCAACAGGGGCATTGATGTCAGCCTGTCGTACCGCGAGATTCCACCGGAGTAAGTTACATGGGAATGGATTACGATAGCAAGGGCGGGGGCAAGCCTCGCCCTACCACGATTCCGCGCGTGATAGTGGTGGGGAATCTGACGATTGATGATGTGGTGTTGCCGGATGGCACGACGCGCATGTCCAGCGTGGGGGGCAATAGCCTGTATACTGCCCTGGGCGTGCGCCTGTGGCAGCCGCGTGTGGGGCTGGTGACGCGCAGGGGTGAAGATTTTCCGCGTGATCTCACCTCTGTGCTGCAATCGCTCGGTGTGGCGACCGGAGGCATCGTTGATATTGCGGGTCCCACTGTGCGCAACTGGGTGGTCTACGAGAACAACGGTGATCGGCACTGGATCTATCGCACTCCCCGCGAACGCTCGCGCGAAGTGGCGGTCCAGCCGGAAGACTTACCGGTGGCATGGCTGGCAGCGGAGCCGCCTCCGGTTGTGCATGTTACCGCTATGCCACTTGAAGCGGCGGAAGCCATTGTGGATACCGTGCGGCGCGTCTCACCTCGCGCCATCATTACGTTAGACACCCACGAGGATTATGTGGTTGACTATCGCCAGCGTTTGCGAGAGCTGGCGGCGCGCGTCGATGCCTTCCTGCCCAGTCGCGCCGAGTTAGCCGATCTGGTTGGGTACGACGACCCGCGCCGCGCGCTCTCCACCCTCACGAGTCTGCCTACACCGGTAATCGTAGTTAAGATGGGCGCTGAGGGCGCGCTGGTCTGGGATAAGGCGCAAGGAACATTGCACGCGGTAGGCATCGCGCCGGGACCGGTAGTGGATGTCACGGGCGCTGGTGATGCTTTCTGCGGCGGCTTCGCGGCGGGTCTTTCGTTTGGATGCAGTCCGCTGGAATCGGCGCAGCGCGGCGCTATTTCCGCCTCGTATGCTGTAGCGGACTTCGGCTCGCTGCAATTGGCGCGGGTTGATCCAATGGGGATGGACGGATTGGCGGACGCGATGGGAACGGACGCGATTTATCGCGTCCCTACATCGGCTGTACCCATCGCCCCCGCGTCCACATTCACCCAACCGCCTGTTCCGGGCGCAGACCGGGGCATTAGTAGCGCGGTAGATATGATGCGCGAAGAAATTGCCATGATCCCCCGCTTGCTGACAGAACAACACGAGACGCTGGCCGGGGCGCTACACGCCTTAGCCGCCGGACTCACAAGTGAGGGTATCGAACACCTTTATCTTGTAGGATGTGGAGACTCGGCCTTTGCGGGTGCTGCTACGGCTCTGGCATTCCAGAAGCACGCGGGCATCCGTGCTGAGGGCGTTCATGCGCTTGAGTTCGCGCGTTATCGCGTGCGCTATCTGGCGCAACGCAGCGCGGTGGTCTGCATTTCCTTCTCTGGTAAGGTCGGCAGAACCATTGAGGCGGCTATGCAGGCCAGGAGATTCGGGCATCGCGTCATTGTGATTACGGGCAATCCCAACTCGCCACTGGCGCAGCAGGCGCATGACGTAATTACGTTGTCCGTCCCAACGCCCGGCTATTCGCCGGGAACGAGTACCTATCTTGCCATCCTGGCTGCCCTGCTCGATCTGGCCCTGGCCTGGGGGAAGGCGCGAGGAAGAGATACATCCAGTCAGGAGAGGCTGCTGCGCGATGCGCCTGAACTGGCACGCCAGACGCTGGCAGAGGCGGATCAACCCATGCAGAGGATGGCGGAACAGTTTGTGAAACAGCCCTGGCTGACGTTTCTGGGGGCCGGGCCTAACCTGGCAACGGCGCATTTTGGTGCGGCAAAAATGTTTGAGGGGCCGCAAAAGCTGGGGGTAGCTACCAACATCGAGGAATGGGCGCACGAAGAGTATTTTGTGAGCGGAGCGGGAACGCCCGTTTTCCTGATAGCTCCCTCTGGAGCCTCGTTTGACCGCGCCACCGAAATTCTCTCCGAGTTGACTTTCATCGGCGCTCACCCGGTGTTTATAAGCGATAGAAAGCTCGCGCAGGAACACAGCACGTTTATTCCCCTCGCTCCAGGTCTGCCAGAGGAGTTTTCGCCTCTACTGGCTGCATTGCCGCTCAGCCTGTTTGCGTTCCATCTAAGCCGCGCCAGTGGTCAGGAGCGTTTTGAGTTCGCCAGTCCCGAAGTCGCGCGGGAACACTACGAGACAATCCATAGAGCTACACAGGGGGAGCCAGCATGAACGATAACACTGAAAATATGCAAACCGCAAAACCTGCCCTCGAAATCGGCGTGATGGGTTCCGCGAGTCTTACAGAGGATGACGAACGCTGGATGCTGGCTCATAGGCTGGGAGAATTGCTTGCGGGAGAAGGGTACGCGGTTGTGACGGGCGGCTATGGCGGACTTATGGCGGCGGTCAGTCGCGGCGCGCATGAAAAGGGGGGCAGCGTGATTGGTTTGCCGATGCGGCACTGGTCGGGTGTCGCGCCTAACAAGTGGAATACCGCTCTGCGCTGGTCTACCGATTACGGTACGCGCATCAACCATATCTTACGCTGCGACGCGATTGTCGCGCTGCCGGGCGGCGTTGGTACGCTGGCGGAGTTGATGATCGCCTGGTCTACCAGCCAGACCGAAGGACGCGCCTTGCCTCTGGTGCTGCTCGGCGATTGCTGGCCGCCGCTCATACAATCCATCCGCGAGAATCTGGTAGTGAGCGATGGGGACTTGAATTTGCTGCGCTTTGCGGCAAGCCCTCAAGAAGCTCTGCGCGAGATACAGGTGGGCTTGCAGGATAAGCGCGTTGGGCCAGGGCCACGCGGGTAGCATGAATCAGGACAGCCCCGCCTGTCATCCTGAGCGCAGCGAAGGATCTCGGCCCGGCAAGCGAGATCCTGAGCGCAGCGAAGGATGACAATAAAGCGAAGGATGACAGGCTCACTGGCCCTGGGGCTTGCCCTCGCCCTGGCAAACGGTAATAAGGAGAATATGGCATCATGAGTTTCAAATCGTTTTATGCCTCTGATATTCACGGGTCGGATATGTTGTGGCGCAAGTTTATTAATGCCGCTGCTTTTTATGGTGTCGAGGCGCTGATTATGGGCGGTGATATTGCTGGCAAAGCGGTTATCCCGATTGTGCTGCGCAACAACTCTTATTACTCGCCGGGCTTCGCGGGCGAACGCGCGTTTAGCGAAGACGAATTGCCTGCTCTGGAGCGGCGCATCCGCGATACCGGCCTCTATCCGCATCGGATGAACGAGGAAGAGTTGGCGCGCGTGGAAAACGATCAGGAAGCCATAGACGCGCTTTTCCAGCAGATCATGCAAGAGACGCTGGAACGCTGGCTGCGGCTGGCCGAGGAACGGCTGCGTGGCAAAGGGGTTCGGCTTTACGTCATGCTGGGAAATGATGACGAGCCTGCTCTGCGGGAAGTGCTGGCTGCCTCGTCAATGACGGTGGATTGTGAGGATCAAACCGTCGAGTTGGGCGAGGGTTTCCAGATGCTCTCCTGTGGCTACGCCAACCCGACGCCCTGGCACTCCTCGCGCGAGATGCCGGAAGAGGAGTTACAGCGCCATATTGAGAAACTGGCCGGGCAGTTGCTCGACCCGGCCAGATCTGTCTTCAACCTGCACGTTCCGCCCATTCAAACCGCCATCGATACCGCGCCCGTCGTTGATGAAAACCTGAGTCCCGTTATCCAGGGCGGCTCTATACTGATGGGGCCGGCAGGCTCGCAGGCGGTGCGCAACGTGATTCAACGCTACCAGCCCCTGCTTGCGCTACACGGTCATATCCACGAGTCGCGCGGTACAGTCAAAATCGGCAAGACTGTGTGCATCAACCCGGGCAGCGCCTACGGCGAGGGCGTGCTGCACGGCGCGTTATTTGAACTCGACAAACGCAAAGGGCTGAAACGTTATCAACTGACTTCCGGGTGATGTATGGCTCCAGGCTACTGCACGATACGAATCGTCCACAGGTCGTCGGTAAGGTTGTTATTGGACAGGTAGGCATAGGGCAACGAGAAGTAGCCCTGCATTCCCCAGCCTGTACCCCAGGAATTGCGTACCAGGAACGCCTGCTGCGCATCGTCATAACCAACCGCCAGAACAGCGTGTCCACCGATGGATTGCTCATTGGGCGCTGGCATCGGCACCTGCCCGCTCTGCGCTACTGCCGCGCTTTCAAAACTTTCGTAGACGGTCATGCCGAAGACGAAAGGAAAGCCCGAAGCCAGGCAGGCGCGCATTTGATCGAGACTGTGCAACAGGCGCTGGTAGGAAAGCGCCCTGTTTTGTGGCGCGTCCTGGTAACAATTGGCCGGCGGCTGCACGGCAAATTTTGTAATGTCGTAGGGCCATTCACTTTCAGTGCATGTCCCTTGCGAGCCGACACTTTTGATGCCGTCACGAATCTGCGCACCGCTATCGGTACCTACAGTTCCCTCCATCGCGCGCTCATTGTAGTAGATGAACAGGCGCGATGGGACGAAGATCGATGTCAGGTGTTGTTTCATCTGATCGAATTCAAGTGCCGCCGCGATAGCGTTGGCGGTGCAACTTCCCAGTTGCCCCTGGTCGTACACAGACGGACAGACCGAACGCAGATCAACACTGGCGGGAAGTGTGATGTTTGGTGCGTAAGGCGAGGCGTAAAGGTGGTCGCGCTGGTCTGGCAAATCAGGAATCCAGCCAAAACGTTTGTTTGTACGCGACATAGTAATAGATCTCCTATTTCATTTACCGCATGTTTGCTATATATGCTTTCAACATAAGAGGACGGTAAAGCTGGCTTTAAAGCTATCGAGTATACGCATTCCATGCAGATTTTTGGGAGGTGATCTATGTTCTATCAAACGAAATGATAAGTAATTTGTTTCGCTATCCCGCCGGTCTCCTCCGTCTCCCAACCACCACCAGTACCAACGCCAGCAAAACAATTACGACCACGAATCCTGTTATAAGCGGGCCAACAGGGAAACCTGTAGTTGGCGAAGATGCTAGCAATGTCGTCTTCTTTACTGGCGATGTGGCAGCGGGTTGTGGTTCAGGGCTGACCTTGTCGGTCAGGCGATCATCGGGTGTGGGCATACCCTGTGGGATGTAGGTATTGCCAGTCGGCTGGAAGCCCACGAATGGATTAGCGTAGTTCGGTGTTTGTGCTGTGACGCTGATCGATTTGTTGATGATGCGCTTTCCACCCGGCGAAGTGACGGTCAGGGTGAGGATGTAATTTCCCGGCGTCTTGTAGGTATGCTCAACTGCTACACTGCTCGCGCTCGTGCCATCGCCAAAGTCCCAGTTGTATGCGAGCGTAGTGTTGGGGTTGCCAGGATCAAATGAGGTAGCTGCGTTCAGCGCGATGCTTTGGCCGATCTGCGTTTGCCCAATATCGCTGATGGCCGCGATGGGATTGGAGTCAGCGGCGACCTGTCCGAGAACAGTGGGTTGGACGAGCATCCAGGTGGTGAGCATTCCCGGCAGGGCTAATGCCAGCGCCAGCGCCTGGGACACGTGCGAGCTACCATCAGCATAGGTATTCATGAGTTGGATGGTATCTGCTGACGTGTCGAACGGATAGGGAGGCATAATTGAGCCTTTATCATCGTGCGTGCCATCTCCGGCAAAGGTTACGCACGGGACGCCCGCCAGCGTGAAGGGAATCTGGTCGCTGCCCAGGCCCGGATCGTCTTCTATATGTACGCTACTCAGCTGGTCGGGTGTAAATACAGGCCGCTCGACGTTCTGTGTGTTGCTATTGGTATGGTAGGTGAGATTTTGATACCCCAGCGCCCGGAACTGCGCGAAGACGTTGCTAATGGCCTCTTGCATTGATGTTCTGAACGAGGCGATAGCATCTCGTTGCCGCGTCGAAAGCTGGCTCTGTGTTGTATACATGCCGTTGTTCTGCAATGGTGCCATTTCGACGTAGAATGGTAGCAAGGGATTAGACAATGCGCCGAGATAGCGCAGGGGATAGGCGATGCCGTTCTGCTCTTCGTTGAACATCGCCACAATGTTCGACAGGTCGCCATTCACCGTGCTATTTACATAGTGAAACGAGCCGTACAATCCCTGTTCCTCGGCATCAAAGATGACAAAGCGCAACGTGCGCGCCGGGTAAACGTGCTGGCTGCGCCAGTACGCGCCCATCG
>DASTKD010000353.1:0-8779 GCA_035716135.1 Ktedonobacteraceae bacterium | reverse complement strand
GCTAGCGAGCTGTCATCCTTCTCTTCGCCTGAGATCCTTCGCTGCGCTCAGGATCTCAGTGTCCAACGTGAGATCCTTCGCTGCGCTCAGGATGACAGGCCAGACGAGTGCTTTTCAAATGCCTGAGCGGTAAACCACCCGTGTCTTTCTCGCATGGTTCTTTCTGTCGCTTCATCCAGGCCCCATTCGGCAATTTTAGAAGCTGGTCGCAAAGCGGCGTAGAGGTCCCAGTATGGGAGGTTAGTGAAATCGATGGTTGTCATGGATCGATAGTGACGGGTGAAGCTGTGCATAGCGTCGATGCCGAATGCCCATAGCAGCTCGAGCCTGCTATTGGCAACGTCACCCAGTGGATCACCTACCTGCGCGTCTTCCCAATCGATGACGGCCACAAGCTGTCCATTCCTCCACAGGATATTGCCCGGCCAAAAATCCCCGTGCAGCAAGACAGATGTATTCTGCTGAGATAACGGCCAGACTTCCTCTAAAGCGTCCCGAATATGCCTTTCGTCCAACGATTCATCAAGTGTTGCCGGTCGTTCTCTCAACTTCGCGGCACATATTTTTGCCTGTTGAGGCAGAAAGGACAAATCCATCCGCGCGCAATCAACCTGGTGAATCCTTGACAGGTACATAGCAAACTGATGAATGAAATCGGCTAAATGAGGGGGAGCGAACTCTGGCTCTCCCTCGATGTATTCAATGACGACGTATGGCGTGGGGAAGATCTCGCCAGATTGATCGAGGTAATAAGGCGCGGGCGCGGCCAACCCTGCGGATTGCAACACTTGCAGAAGCTTGAACTCGTCCGCCGCTATATGCGGGTTGTGCTTGAGGTCAACCTCTCCATGTTGGCGCACAATCATTTTTTTCGTCTGACCGCCAGGTTGCTCAATCTCAAGCGCCGTCACCTGCGCTGAAACCCCGCCTTGCAACTTCCATGCGCGAAGCAGCCTGCTCGGGGGGTATATCTTTTGAACTACCTGGTCAAACTTTTTGTCTTCTTCTGAAGCCGTCATCCTTTACTTCCCTTTGTCATCCTGAGCGCAGCGAAGGACCTCCGTGTGACGTGAGAGATCCTTCGCTGCGCTCAGGATGACAGGGCAAAATGTTCATCAAGTAGACCAATAGCAGAGAAAGAACGCGGGCATCCGGCACATCACGGATACACGCCGCGAATCTCGGTGGCCTCGGCGACACGCGCTACAGCCAGCAGGTACGCACCCATGCGCATGTTGCAATCCTGCTCCTGTGACTTGTTGCGCACCGCCAGGTAGGAGCGTTCCATGATGTTCTCCAACTGGCTGTTGATCTGTTGTTCGGCCCAGAAGAAGCGCTGCAGGTCCTGCACCCATTCAAAGTAGCTGACAGTCACACCGCCAGCGTTGGCGAGGATGTCTGGAACAACGGTGATGCCACGATCATTGAAGATGTGGTCAGCTTCCGGCGTAGTAGGGCCATTGGCGGCTTCAATGATCAGACTGGCCTTGACCCGGCTGGCGTTTCTGCCCGTCAACTGGTTTTCCAGCGCGGCGGGAACCAGCACATCGCAGGGAAGTTCGAGCAATTCAGCGTTGCTGACTGATTCGGTATCGGGCAGCCCTTTCAGGGTGCCATGCTCTTTAGAGTAGCGCAGGGCGCGATGCACATCAATACCTTTCGCATTGTAGACGCCGCCAGCAATGTCGCTCAATCCAACGATCTTGCATTTGAGTTCATCATAGAGCAAACGCGCTGTGATGCTGCCAACATTGCCGAAGCCCTGTACGACCACTGTGCATTCTTCGGGCCGCATACCCCTGTCGCGCATAGCCTCGCCAGTCACGACGCGCACGCCGCGCGCGGTAGCTTCCAGACGGCCTTCGCTGCCGCCGATTGCCAGCGGCTTGCCCGTCACGACTGCCGGGACGGAGTAGCCAGCGTGCATAGAATAGGTATCCATGATCCAGCCCATGACCTGCGGGTTGGTGTTCATATCGGGCGCGGGAATGTCACTATCAGGGCCGATCAAGATGGAGATCTCGGTAGCGTAGCGGCGCGTCATGCGTTCGAGTTCAGCACGGGACATTTGATGCGGATCGCAGATGACGCCGCCTTTCGCGCCGCCAAAGGGGATAGCGACAACGGCGCACTTCCATGTCATCCACATCGCCAGCGCGCGCACTTCGTCGAGCGAGACTTCGGGAGCAAAGCGGATGCCACCTTTGGCCGGGCCGCGATTGATGTTGTGCTGTACGCGGTAGCCGGTAAACATTTCAACATCGCCATTATCCATACGCACCGGGAAATTTACGATAAGTTCGCGTTTGGGCTTGCGCAAAATGGCCCGCATGGCCTGCGAGAGACCGAGACGGTCCGCGGCCTCATCAAACTGAGCCACCGCAACATCGTAGGGGTTTACAATTTCAATCGCCATAGATAAATACCTCCTGAGGTTGGCCGATCACTGGCCCTCATGCTCCATAGCATAACGAAGCGTCATTGCTTCAAAACACATTGCCTGCACAGACAAAAAGCGCGCTCTTGCAGGCCATCTTAGAACCATAACGGCCAGAGCCGGGCTTATCCCGGCCCTGGCCGCCCTGGATGCTCTTATACGTTAAGTTCAGTATATCACCTGGCATCGATGGCTATCAAGTTCAGGTAGCGACTCCATTACAGAGCTGGTGAATGATGGCAGTGGTGACGAGAAAGGCGACCGCAAGGGTCGCCTCTACTATGAACGCCCGGTCTTTCATGGTCGCGTCATAGTAGAGGCGACCCTTGCGGTCGCCTTGCCCTTTCCCCATCCCGGCAATCATTCACCAGCTCTGAACGCTCCTAATGTTGCAACAAATACACATCCGACCAGTCGCCAAAGTACAGGCCGGTGTTATTCAGGCTGACGCCGTGCAACCACGAGGGGAAGATGGCGGACATGGCCTGGTGATCGATGGGCAGCCAGCCTACATTGGTGATGGCAAGCTGCTCGGCCTGGTTGTATAACTGGATACGCGCCTGCCCGGTGGCCTGCTCCGCCTGCTGGATGAGCGCATCGAACTGCGGGTTCTTCCAGTCGCCGCTATTATTGCTGGCAGTCGAGGTGAGATTTAAGGCCAGCCAGTCATAGGGGTCAGGATAGTCAGCAGTCCATTGCGTCGAACCCATCTGGACGACCGGGGGTTGAGTCGCGGTCTCCTGGTTATAAGCGTTCAGTTCTACCGGATTGAGTTTGACTTGCACGCCCAGCGCCGTTTGCCACATCTGTTGCAGCACCTGCGCCTCCAGAGGGGAGATTTGCGAGTTCGGATAGGAGAAAGAGACGGGCGGCATTTTGCTAACATCAGGGTACACCGATTGCAAAAGTGATAAGGCTTTAGCTTTATCGAACGGTATGCCCGCGTAGCCAGACTGATAGCCCGGCATACCCGGCGGGATGATGGTAGGAGCAACTACCGCTCCCCCCTTAAAGACGGCGCTGACCAGCGCGTTTTTGTCGATGGCGTAGGCAAAAGCCTGTCGCACGGCTGCATTATTGAAAGGTGGTTTGGTATTATCGAAGAAAATCAGATCGGTCTGCAACTGTGATTGGCTGGTATAGCCGGGTATGTTTTTCGCAACGGCCAGGTCTTGAGAGGTAATATTCCAGGTAAAGGCATACTGGCCGGCCTGGTACGCACGAAAGGCAGTGGAGGGATCATTGACGAAAAGCATGTCCACTTCCGTCAGTTTCGTCTTCGCGCCGTACCAGTGCGGGTTAGGAACCAGTACCATTTTCACGTTATGATCCCACTCTTTGACCATGAATGGACCAGTTCCCACGCCATTGCCAGCCACTTGCAATGCCCACTTTTGCTCGCCATATTGATCGATGACCTTCTGATTGAGGGGAAAGGCAATCGAATCTGCCATGATGTCCAGGAAGTACTCGGTAGGCTGTGTCAGCGTGATTTGCAGGGTCGTATCGTTGATAGCTTGCACGCCTTTCAGCGTCTTTGCCTTGCCATTGGCAACATCATTAGCCCCCACAATGTTCCCCAGGAAAAAGCTCGCAATGGGCGATTTGATAGCCGGCAACAGGGCGCGTGTCAGGGTATAGACGTAGGTCTGCGCCGTGACTAGCGTGCCATCTGAGAACGTGATGCCAGGTCTCAAATTAAAAGTGTAGGTCTTGCGGTCGGGAGAAATAGACCAGTTCGTTGCTTGATCCGCTACCACATTCAGATTTTTATCAAACTTCACCAGCCCCGTATAGATCATGCCTACCGCGATGGCGGAGTTGGCATCTGGCCCCTGAGCCGGGTCCGTCACGGCAATATCCGCCGTGCCAACGTTGGGAAACGTCAGCACCTGGCTGCTCGCCAGCGCAGGAGTAGCCGTCGTAGCGGGTGTAACCGTCGCAGATGTGCTACCCCCGCTACAGGCAGCCACGATGAGCATGAGTACGCTTAAAATAACCAGCGTTGTAGAGGAACGCTTTGGAAGACTGGAGCGACGAAACCACGAGTGTTGCTTCACGAATCGCCTCGCTTTCTATATCAAACTCCCCGGCAAATTGCCAGGAAGATAGGTTATTCTATACCATCCAATAGCATCCAGTTGGCTATAAGGATATGCTTACCGGGTATTGTATCTCTTCATCAGTAGTTCAGGCAAACCGACCTGATATAGCAACCGCAACGTAGGCATGGCGACCGCAAGGGCATTGGTAGTAAGTAATTCATCTGTAGACCTTTCTGGTGGTGGGAGGGGAGGAAGCCGAGGCGTCGGCTTTGGCCTGCTTTTTCTGGTTGGAAGCCGGGCGCGGTGGGCGCGGTTTGTAGGTGCGGTAGTTGGCTTTGCGAGTCAAGACCAGGTCGGCAGGCAAGGGGCGGACCTGCTCAGCAGGGATGGTCGGGGCCAGCACCTGGAAGCGAGAGGAGGGACGCACGAAGCCCTGTTTGTGGCCGTGGGTGAGGAGCCAGTCGAGCGGATGGAGGCAAGCGCGCAGCAAGTGGGGCAGGTGCTGGACCAACAGAGGCAGCGACACGTCAAAGGGGTCACAGCCAGCTTGTTCGGCCAGGTGCAAGCGCAGCGCTTGCAGGACCTGGGCCAGCACCAGCGTGACGCTGATTTGCTGCAAGAGGAGGGCGAGTTGACTACTCCACCAGTGATGCAGACCCAGCAACTCTTTGAGGGTCACGAAGGCCAGTTCGATGTCCCAGCGTCGTGCAGAGAGCCGGGCGATGTCGCCCATCGGGAGTTGGAGCGGGTCGCGCACGTTGGTGAGGTACATCCGTACCTGTTTGCCATCGCCAAAGCGCACCAGACGCACCGCCCTGCCGGCACGCGGCCCATGGGCTGAACCCAGCCACACCAGCGCATCCAGCATCACCCCATGCTGGTAGTAGACGTGCAGGAGGTGGTAGCGAGTCTTCTCGCGGTAGCGACTGATCCAGTAGGAGTCCCGCTCGCTCAGGTAGTCAAAGAAAGGGAAACTGAAGTAGCCTAGATCAAAGAGCAGCAAGCTGTGCCAGGGCAAGTCTTCCAGCAAGGCCAGGACTTCCAGTTTGCAGTTGCGCAGCGCGTCGCTGACATACTGCACCCGCAGCCAGCGTTGCTGGCGAATATCAAAGAGAGCGGCCAATTGGCCTGCCAGCAAGGCCGGGTCGCCCACCCGATGCTGGCGTTGCCAGGGCAGGCGGCGCACCAGGGCATCCAGTTTGCTTTCGTCCACGGCAAGGATGTGGCTGGCAAAGGACGCCAGCGCACACGTCGGGGCTGGAACTCCCCTCTGCATCCTGGCCCCCAGAGTGCTAACTACGTCTTGCAGCGGGGCGAACCCGGCCTGTTGCAAGCGTTGCAGCACGGCACTGGCTGTCAGGCTGACCGGAGCAAAGCCTCCGACGGCATGGGTGGCGAGCCAGCGTGTGAACATGCGGTAGCCGCTGAGTCCTTCCAGTACTGCCCACAAGAGGCCGAGCCAGAGATGCGCCTGGCTGAGCTCGGTGGGACGACCTCGCCGCCGCCGTTGGGACGCGGCAGCAGGGGCGAGCGGCTCGATGGGAGCCTGGCTCTCCTGGGCTACACCGACCAGCGCGCGCCTGATCTGCTCACGCAGTTGGGAACACGAGACGCTGGGCAGGCCTTGTGTCGATACGCTATCATCCATAACAGGAGCTTCCTTTCATCGGGAACACTTAACTTCGATGCAAGGATTCTCCTGTATTTGTTGCTTGCTGGCAACTCGACACCTGAATTACTTACTACCAATGCCCTTGCGGTCGCCACTACGATACACGAAAACGGGTAGAAGACGTAGTATAGTAGTGGCGACCCTTGCGGTCTCTCTCCCCGACACTTCTGAGAGGGCCGGAGCGGTTGGTTGAGCAGGAGGCAGAAGCGGAAAAACGGGCATCGAGAGGCAGGAAGGCCCGTCAGCAGCCCATTGAGTTCGAAAGGGGAGGAGCAAGACCGGTAGGTTGCTTGCAGCGCAAAGGATCTGCGTTCACCCTGAAAGTAAGCCGTTACATAAAAGCTTTCGCATGTGAAAGCAGACCACGATGCAAGCATCCATTTACACAGTCTGGCCCCAGTTCGCCCGGCTTGTCAAACAAGTCCTGCCGAGCGTGCATGGACAGCGCGGCAAAACGTTGGCGTGGGTAGTGATGGGGATTATGCTGGTCAAGAGCGTCTCGAGCGCCCAGAGCGCCGAAGTGCTGCGCCGGGTGCAGGGAACGCAGGCCAGCAGTCAGGAACGGACCGTCAGCCGCTTTCTGGCCAACGAGGCCATTGATGCGCAGGCCCTGTGGCCTCGTTTCTTCCCGGCGCGGCTGGCGAACTGGGCCAGGCAACCGGAACTGACCTTCGTGGTCGAGACGACGTTCGTGGGCAACTGGGCGATCCTCGTTTCGTTTGGCCTGCTCCACCACTGGCGGGGGTGGCCGCCGGGCTGGCGGGTGATGCCTCGCGAGCAGCAGTGGCAAGAAGGCCAGTCTGCTCTCATTGCACCGTTTATCCAGGCCGTGAGTCCGTCTGCCGGCCAGGCGCAGTGCCGCTTGCTGGCCGACCGAACTGGCAGCCCCTGACGCAGATCCTCACCCAGCCCGGCCAGTATTGGCAAGGGCGGGTCTGGCTCTGGAAAGCGCACCTGCGCCAGACCTGGCTGACAGCCAGCTGGCAGGTGGGGCAAGAGGCTCCACTGGTGGTGATCAGCGATGAGGGAGCCGGGCGTCACTCCCTGTGCCGCTATCGCAAGCGCATGCGGGTAGAGGCCACTTTCCAGGACAAGAAGAGCCGCGCCTTTGGCTTGCACCTGACGCATGTGCGTCAGCGGGAACACCTGGAGCGCTTGCTGTTGCGGCTGTCCTTAGCCATCTGGTGGCTGGCGCGTCTGGGAGCGGCTTGCATGCATCATGGCAAGCGGCGGCTCTTTGATCGAGGAGCGCGGCCAGACAAGAGTGTGCTGCGCCTGGGCCGGCAGTGGTTCCTGGACATCCTCCAGCGCGGACCCTCTGCCGCCAGTCTGGCACGCTGTCTGCCGTTTCAGCGACAGGGAACCCATTGGCGGCTCTGCTTACGCTCCTAGTGCTTGTCTTGCACGTAAGAAGTGTCGGGGAGAGAGTCCCTTGCGGTCGCCATGCTCCTGCCAGCGCCATGTTCCCCGTCGTCATGCCTCACTCCGTCTGGTTGAGATTACGTCCGATTAAGGGCATACTTCACATTGGCCCGTAGCCCTATGTATCCATCGCGCTGGATTGACTCTCGACAACCATCCTGGTACGTTTTATAATTAAGAGTATTATTGTACTGTTCAACGGCGAACAGGAGGAAAGAATGATAAACGCCAGACAAATTTTCATGAACGGCGAGTTTATACCCGCCGAACAAGGTGTAATTTCGGTCCGCACGCATGGTTTCTCCTATGGAACCGGCTGCTTTGAGGGTATTCGCGGCTACTGGAACGAGGAAGATCAACAGATTTACCTGTTCCGCTTGCGCGAGCATTACCAGCGATTCCTCCACTCCTGCAAGATTTTACAGATCAAGCTCCCCTATAGCATCGATCAACTGATAGAAATGACCGTCGAGCTGGTCAGACGCAACGAACAGAAGCAGAACATCTACCTGCGACCTGTCGCCTATAAGGGCGATCAGACCCTGGGTGTGCGCCTGCATGGGCTGGAGGATCATTTCGTCCTGACTTCGGAACCGGTTGGCAACTATATTGATACCGCCGGTCTGCATTGCGGCGTTTCCTCCTGGAGGCGCATCGATGATAACGCAATTCCCGCCCGCGCCAAAATCATCGGCTCCTACGTCAATTCGGCCTTTGCCAAAAGCGAGGCCATGCAAAACGGCTTCGACGAGGCTATCATGCTGACGCACGATGGACATGTCTCGGAAGGCAGCGCGGAAAACATCTTCCTGGTCGTCAATAACGAACTGGTCACGCCTGCACCCACTGAGAATATCCTGCTCGGCATCACGCGCGAAACGATGATGGAACTGGCTAACCGCGAGCTTGGTCGTATCACGCGCGAACGCCAGATCGACCGCACCGAACTCTACGTCGCGGACGAAATCTTCCTCTGCGGCACCGGGGCGCAATTCGCGCCCGTCGTCAAAGTCGATCATCGCCCCATCGGTGATGGCAAAATTGGGCCGATCAGTAGCGCTCTGCAACACCTCTACTTCGACGTAGTGCGAGGCCGTATGCCCGAATACCGCGAATTGTGGTGTACGCCTGTCTATGCGGCAGTGCCTCAAAAGGCACAATAATAAGATGAAATAATGAGTGTGGGATGAGGGGCGCGGCGAC
>DASTKD010000352.1:0-8413 GCA_035716135.1 Ktedonobacteraceae bacterium | reverse complement strand
TTGTTCCCTGTTCTATTAATTTCTCACGACGACATTGACCAGTTTGCCCGGCACGTAGATCACCTTTTGCACGGTGTTTTCGCCGATGAAGGAGGCGACGCGCGGATTCCCCAGCGCCAGTTGGCGCGCCTGACCCTCGGTGATGCCGGCGGAAACTTCGATGCGCTCGCGCACCTTGCCATTGACCTGCACGACCAGCGTGAAGGTCGCATCGTGGGTCATGGCCTCATCGAAGACAGGCCATACGCTGCGGTGAATGCTGCCGCTATGCCCTGTCAGGTGCCACAGTTCTTCGGCGATGTGCGGGGCCAGCGGAGCCAGCAGTTGCATCATCGTTTCCAGCGTATCGCGGAAAGCCGCGCTGCGCGCTACAGGCTCGCGCTGCTGCTTCAGCAACGCGTTGTTGCACTCCATCAGCGCGGCCAGGGCCGTGTTGAAGCGGAAGCTACTATATTCCTCCGTCACGCGCTTGATAGTTTTATGGCGCAGGCGCTCGATAGCCTGGCTTTCATCGCTCGTGTTGGCAGCCGGATGGTTCTCGACCCAGGCATCATTCACCAGGCCCCAGAAGCGGTTCATGAAACGCCACACGCCTTCCAAGTTCTCCGCGATGAAGCTGCCGCCCGCGTCGAAAGGTCCCATGAACATCAGGTAGGCACGCACGGTATCCGCGCCATACTTATCGACTACATCATCGGGCGCGACCACGTTGCCGCGCGACTTGGACATCTTCTGCCCGTCTGGTCCCAGCACCGTACCCTGGTGGTACAGGCGCGTGAACGGCTCGTCGAAATGCAGGTAGCCCATATCGCGCAGCGCCTTGATGAAGAAACGCGAGTACAGCAGATGCATGACAGCGTGTTCCGCGCCGCCGATATACTGATCGACGGGCAGCCAGCGCTCCATCGCCGCTTCGCTCCACGCCTGCTCAGCGTTGTGCGGGTCGGCATAGCGCAGGAAGTACCACGAGGAACACATGAAGGTGTCCAGCGTATCGGTTTCGCGCGTGGCGGGACCGCCGCACACGGGGCAGGTGGTGTTCACAAAATCGGGTTCGTAGCGCAGTGGTGACTCGCCCGTTGGCTTGAACTGCACATTTTCGGGCAGTATAACGGGCAGTTGATCTTCCGGCACAGGCACTATACCATGCGTCGGGCAATAGACAATCGGGATGGGCGCGCCCCAGTAACGCTGGCGGCTAATCAGCCAGTCGCGCAGGCGATACGAGACGGTGAACTTGCCGATGCCCTGCTCTTCCAGGTAGCGGGTCATTTTGTCGATAGCTTCTTCCGCCGGTGTGCCATCGAAAGGACCGGAGTTGACCATCACGCCCGGGTCGTGTTTGGCCTCTGCCCAGGTAGCGGGATCGCTCGCGTCTTCTCCCTCCGGTCGAATTACTTCGCGGATGGGAATGCCGAACTTGCGCGCGAACTCGAAGTCGCGCTGGTCATGCGCCGGTACGCCCATAATTGCGCCCGCGCCATAGCTCATCAGCACATAATCGGCGATCCATACCGGAACTTGCTCGCCATTCACCGGGTTGGTAACAAAGCCGCCCGTGAAGACGCCCGTCTTCTCCTTTTCCGTACTCATGCGCTCGATCTCGCTCATGTGCCGCGCCGCGTCAACATACGCTTCAACCTCGGCCTGCTGATCTAGCGTGGTGATCTTCTCGACCCAGGGATGTTCGGGGGCCAGCACGAAGAACGTTGCGCCATAGATGGTGTCGGGGCGCGTGGTGAAGACGGGAATCTCTTCACGCTGCCCATCGATCTCGGCGGAGAAGCGGATTTCAGCGCCCTCGCTGCGTCCAATCCAGTTGCGCTGCATGGTCACGGTTTTCTCAGGCCAGGAGATTTGCGAGAAGTCCAGCAGCTCGTCGGCATATTTCGTGATCCTGAACAGCCACTGGTCGATCTCTTTGCGGATGACGACGCTGCCGCAGCGCTCGCAGGTGCCATCGGCCAGCACCTGTTCGTTTGCCAGCGTGGTGTTACAACTGGGACACCAGTTGGCCGGAGCCTTTGTGCGATAGGCCAGCCCATGCTTATATATTTGCAGGAACAGCCATTGCGTCCACTTATAGTAATCGGGCAGGCACGATACGATTTCGCGCTCCCAGTCCCACTGCGCCCCCATCTTGCGCAGTTGCCTGCGCATATTGTCGATGTTGGACAGCGTCCAGGTACGCGCCTGGATGCCGCGCGAAATGGCGGCATTCTCTGCCGGCAGCCCGAAGGCGTCAAAGCCCATCGGCTGCATGACGTTATAGCCCTGCATCCGCATGAAGCGACCATAGGTATCGGTGCCGGTATAGTTGTACCAGTGACCGATATGCAGATCGCCAGAAGGATAGGGCAGCATCACCAGGTTATAAAAGCGCGGTTCGGGCGCATCGTCAGGAGCATGGTAGAGTCCTTGCGCTTCCCACTGCGTTTGCCATTTCTTCTCAATTTCTTTTGGATGATACTTTGTGCGTGTAATCATTGCCATAAACTCCCATAAACCGTCCTGTGCGCTTCCTCAATAAACTTTAATAAGGCTTTATTCCGGCTCAACTACAAAAAACAAAAAACCTTTCATCCTCGCGGGACGAAAGGCCATTTCGTGGTACCACCCTTGTTTCATCGTATCAATCCCGGATGAAAAGGGAGATGGTGGACCTGAGGAGGCTCGAACTCCTGACCTCATCCATGCCATGGATGCGCTCTTCCAGCTGCGCTACAGGCCCATACTGTACTTCCGAGAATGAGTAAGATGTATTTACTCATTGGCGCTATAACGGGCGTCCCGGCGAACGCTACTCCATATTTCACGTTCGCAGCTCACAGGCGAGTTCAGTCACGTTATATAGCCTTGCACCACCCGGCTACTCTCTGTCAGTCATTGACCTACTACTCCTGCTCATCGCATAGCTTCACGCTACGATTCTAACGTACACTATACCACAACGCTTTGCGATTTGCAAGGCACTTTTCGCATATACAGCAAAAAGTAATGGTACCAGCTATACGCTATGGTGGAGATGAGGGGGCTCGAACCCCTGACCTCGACAGTGCGATTGTCGCGCTCTCCCAGCTGAGCTACATCCCCAGGCACGGCCTATCATAGCATATCAGTTAGACGTTGTAAATAGGTTTTTTGGGGGAATTTTTATCATGAGAGCGTCAAAACACGCAATGTCTGCCTGTGTGCCACAACGTTCACATGGTCGGCGCTCTCCATATCGGCTATCTGGAAACGGATGGCTTGCTGCTCATCATGTTCAACGGGCGTTCCTGGTTCGCTGCGCCAGCGCGGATGCTGTTGCATGAACTGGCGCGTGAGAGGATGCGACCAGTAGACCAGTTGATCGACCGAAGGAACATCGCCGTTCGAGTCGATGTTTTCTCCACAATGGTCGCAATGCCAGTGTATCCAGAACGGATAGGGATTGGCAGATGGAGCGGCCTGCGCATCTCTGCCCGTTACTCGTATGGAGGCCGGTTTTCCGCAAAACAGGCAGGGGTGCTGGCCCTGCGCAAGCGCGCCCAGCATCAGTTCCGTCATGCCTTGCATGGCGCGTTTCCAGGCAGGCCGGAAAGCGCGCAGACCGGCCAACGAGACCAGGCCCATACTATGCATCGTGTCCTGCTCATAGCGCCGCGAACAGTCGGGGCAGCGCAGGTGAAGATTGGAACCCGCCCCGGACTCCGGCTCGACAAAGCATCCCTGGAGGCGGTGACACGCGCAGAGAGGACACCACAGGCGGGTTTCGCGCCACCCTTCGGCTACGTCTTCATCCAGAGCCAGCCCGAATGCCTGCGCCTCTGCATATAAGGGGCCGCTAAGTAGCTGGCGCAACTGGTGGCGCGCGCGATGCAGGCGCGTCTCCAGCGTGCCGGTCGAGATGCCCAGACGCCCGGCCACCTCCAGATGCGGAAGTTCCAGCAGATGGCACATCTCCACAAGCTGGCGCGTTTCACGAGGCAAGAGGCCAAGCGCGCGATCGAGCAGCAGCGTCATGTCCTGGCGGCATAACTCCTCGAGCGGATCGGCGTCATCAGCAGCCGGAATAGCCGCGAAGGGGTCTATCTTCTCTGACTCGTACCCATCTTCAAAAGCGGCATCTGATCGCAACAATGGCGCGGAGCGGAGCAGGTCAACCGCGCGGCGTTGGGCGTGGCGGCGACAGACATTGCGGCAAATCTCATCAATCCACACCTGAAAACCCTCCGGCGCATAGAGACGCTCCAGGTGGTTCCAGGCTTCAAGCAGCGTCTCCTGCACCACATCTTCAATAGCATCAGGAGCGACGCCCCGCGCCTGAGCAATGCGAGCCAGCCGCACGCGCGCAGCCGAAAGCTGTCCATTCCTATCGCTGAGAAGCGCCTCTCGAAGGCGTTGCACTTCGTTCGTAGCCGCCATTTTATGATGAATCCTTTCACTTTGTCATCCTTCGCTGCGCTCAGGATGACAAAGAGCAAGGGATGACAACACTGGCACCGTTTGGGAATATTCATCAGGATATTGTACCACCAGAATCATTCTTTCCCCGCTTCTCACTTTCGGAAAAATGCCCAAAAATGATGTAAGAAATCGCCCGCTCGAATGATAAGGTACTGGCGAACAGGTAATCGCCAGCGATAACATGAAAGGAAACGCATTAGTATGAACGACAGTCCTACCAAATCCAGAATCCTTGAACTGCTGCGCTTCGCTCATCAACAGGAGCGAGAGTTGATGAGTACGCTCAGCGAGGATGAACGCAACATGCCTGGCACAGCCGATCAGTGGTCGGCGAAAGATTTTCTGGTCAATATTATGACGTGGAAAGAGTTACAGACGCAGAAGCTGGCGGCGGCTGTGCGCGGCGAGACGCCTCCCGAATGGAGAGATATGCAGGTGGTCAATGCCATCGATAGCCGCGCCATTGAGAAGTACCGCGCTGTGCCATTTCAAGATGTGCAGGAGAAGGCCGAGCGCATTTTCGCGGCGCTTATCGCGCAGATTGAAAGCATGAGCGAAGACGAACTGGGCGACCCCGCCCGTTACGAGTGGTCGAATGGAGACGCGCTCTGGCAGGAGACGCTGGGTAACGGCTTATGGCACCCGTTCAGCCAGATGGTAGCGCTTTCGATGCAGCGCGGCCAGCGGGAGACAGCCGCGCAACTGCGGGAAACCTTGCTTGCCACAGCGCGTCATGCCGAACTGCCCGGCGAGGCCATCGGCGCGGTGCTTTACAATTCGGCATGTTTCTATGCCACCAACGGCTGGCCTGAGAAAGCGCTCTCGCTGCTGCCCGAAGCATTGCGCGTTCGTCCCACGCTGGTAGAGTGGTCAAAACATGACAGCGACCTGGACAGCCTGCGCGCGGACCCGCGTTTTCAGGCGCTCTACGATGAGGCCGCGTCGCAAGGCAGCACGCCAGCCAACGCCCTCATCAGCCCGCAGGATCTACGCGATTGCTTCGGCTCCGCAACGCCGCCTTTGATAATCGATGTGCGCGGAGCCGGTGAGTACGCCGGCGGCCATGTACAGGGCGCGGTGAATATACCACTCGGTCAGCTCTCCAAAAAGCTCGCACGCATTCCACGCGAGCAGCCCATCGTCACCTATTGCAACATGCATCATCGCGGCGAATCGCGCGGCGAACGCGCCGCCATCACGCTGCGAGAACATGGCTACCAGGCGCGCACGCTGGATGGCGGCTTCCCTGCCTGGAAAGAACAGGGCCACCCGGTAGAAGAAGCCCTGGTGAAATGAAAGAGAAGGGCAGGAGTGATAAAATTGGTCTGGGAACGTAGCGGCGGGGGTGGGGTCTTTCAGGCATGTAGGAGACGCCCCTTGCGGGCGTCCGGCCCCCTACGGACGATTGGAGAGGAAACATATGCATATCGAAGAGACGCGCATGGAACACGGACGCGATGAAGCGCGACAAGGCACCTTTCTGGAGGTGTTGAGAGTGTTTGCGAAACTGGGTGTCAGTTCGTTTGGTGGTCCAGTGGCTCACCTGGGGTACTTTCGCCAGGAGATTGTGGTGCGGCGCAAGTGGGTGGACGAAGCGGCGTATGCCGACCTCATCGGGCTGTGCCAGTTCTTGCCCGGCCCTTCGAGCAGCCAGACGGGTATCGCGCTGGGCATTACGCGGGCGGGCGTGAAGGGAGGAATCGCGGCATGGCTGGGCTTTACGCTGCCCTCGGCCATCGCGCTTACCATTTTTGCGTATGTGACGACGGTCTTCAAGGGCGTGGCTCAATCGGGCTGGCTGCATGGCCTGTTGATAGCGGCGGTGGCGGTGGTTGCATCGGCGGTATGGGGTATGGCGAAAACGCTATGTCCCGATCTGCCACGCGCCAGCATGGCGATCGTGGCAGCAATCGCTATCCTGCTCTGGCCCCTGGCGATTGTGCAAATAGCTATCATCGCGCTGGCGGGCGTCTCTGGCTGGCTTTTCCTGCGCGGCGCTCAAACCGTAAAATCGTCTCCTCTACCGCTAACGTTACCGCGCCGCCTGGCTGTAAGCTGCTGGATACTCTTTTTCGCGCTGCTGATCGGGCTGCCCGTGCTGCGCCAGCTCACTCACAGCCAGCCTGTCGCGCTCTTTGACACCTTCTATCGCGTGGGTTCGCTGGTCTTTGGCGGCGGTCACGTAGTGCTGCCACTCTTGCAACGCGAGGTAGTACCTGCCGGTTGGGTAACGAACGATCAGTTTCTCGCGGGTTACGCGGCTGCCCAGGCCGTGCCGGGTCCGTTATTCACCTTCTCGGCCTACCTGGGCGCTGTCAGCAAACCCGCGCCGAATGGCTGGATGGGAGCCGCGATAGCCCTCGTCGCCATTTACCTGCCATCATTTCTTTTGCTCATCGGTATCCTGCCATTCTGGAATCGCCTGCGCGCCTTTGAACCCTTTAAGGCCGGGCTGCGTGGCATCAATGCCGCAGTGGTTGGCATCCTGCTGGCCGCGCTCTACCAACCCATCTGGACGAGCGCGATCCACGCTCCCGCCGATTTCGCCCTGGCGCTCGTCGCCTTCGGCCTGCTCGTCATCTGGAAATTGCCACCCTGGGCGGTTGTGGCAATTTCAGCGCTGCTGGGAATGGGATTGCATTTGCTGGTTTGAAAATATGACAACACCTGTCAAGAATAACCGTGTATACTATCCCGCTAGAAGACTTAGAACGAAAAAGGAGACTTTCATGCACTTTGCTGTCACGCTACCGAATATCGATTATGACGCTCAAGTCATTGCTGACCTTGCCGTAGAGGCGGAAGAGGCGGGCTGGGATGGCGTGTTTGTCTGGGACTGCATCAACATGCGTAACCAGACTGCGCACGACCCCTGGATGATACTGGCTGCCGTAGCTGCTCGCACGCGACGCATACGCCTGGGAACGATGGTGACGCCGCTTTCGCGTCGCCGCCCCTGGAAAGTGGTGCGCGAGACGGTCACGCTCGACCATCTCTCCAACGGACGCTTCATCCTGCCCGTTGGATTAGGTGAAATCAGCGATGGCGGCTTCTCCAACGTTGGAGAAGAGTTAGACCGCAAAAAACGGGCGCAGATGCTCGACGAAAGCCTCGACATCCTCAATGGCCTGTGGAGCGGCGAGCCGTTCAGTTACGATGGCGAACACTACCACATTAAGGAAATGACCTTCTTGCCTAAACCGGTGCAAACGCCGCGCATCCCCATCTGGGTAGTGGGTGCATGGCCGCGCAAGAAGTCCATGCAGCGCGCTTTGCGCTACGATGGCATCATTCCGGCGAAAATGAACGCCGATGGCTCCTTCGACAATATGACTCCTGACGATCTACGCGCCATGAAACTGAATATCGACGAGCAGCGTACCATCACCACATCCTTTGATATTGTGATGGAGGGCGAGACGCCTGGCGAGGACGCTGAAAAAGCTGTGTCGATTGTGCGGCCTTTAGCTGATGCTGGTGTAACGTGGTGGCTGGAAGCCGTATGGGGAACGCCCGAAAAAGAGAGAGGCGCGGAAGGTATGCGCGGGCGTATTAAGCAAGGGCCACCTCCATTGCGACCCTGATGAATATTGGCAACCGAATGGTGAGGGACTGTCATCCTTCGCTGCGCTCAGGATGACAGTCCCGGATTTGACCGCCCCTACAGTTTGCAAAAACATGACGGCCAAACCCATAAAACCCTCTTGACAGGTCATGCCTCACCGATTATACTTGACACATCACAAATAACATGTGAATTGTCCACGACAATAACCGGAGAAGGAGGGCTTGCCATGAAGCTTGCGGAAGCGCTTGTTTTACGCGCCGACCTGCAAAAGCGTATCGAACAGTTGCGCGAGCGACTGCGCCAGAGCGCGCTGGTGCAGGAAGGCGAACAGCCGCCTGAGAACCCTGAGCAGTTGTTGACCGAGTTGGATCAGTTGTTGGGCCAGCTTGGCGGGAT
>DASTKD010000351.1:0-7769 GCA_035716135.1 Ktedonobacteraceae bacterium | reverse complement strand
GGGGCGCAATGCATTGCGCCCCGCACAAAAATCCCTTTTATTTCAAAGGATACCCGTGTTTCTCGACGACGATGGCGGCGATTTCGCGCTGCACGGCTACTCCGTTGAGCAGGTAGTCGCCGATGTAGGCGCGCACGCGAGCCAGCTCTTTTTCCACTTTGTCAGCGTCAAAGCTGGTCATAATCATCTGGTCGAGGTTGGCGCGCAAGCGCGAGAAGGCCAGCCAGGTGGCGAGTTGCGCCAGCCTCACATGTACGGCGCTGTTTTCGTCGCCCCGTCGTACTGCCTGCGTGGCGCGGGCCAGCGCGCTATCGACGGCGTAGAGATCGATCAGCAGGTTCGCCAGGTACTCGATGAACTCTTCTTCGTTCACCAGCGCCTGCATATACTTCATGGCACCCTTCATGGCTGTGTAGATGGTGACATCTTTGGCGCGTTCCACGGCATTGACGGCATCGCGCAGTTCAGCCGGAATAGCTTCGCCAGCGTTGTTGAGCGGCTGAGCTGCTTTAACGCGCCCTTCGATTTCAGGCAATTCCGCCATTAGAGGTACTTTACCGGACATCACGCGGTTCAGGAGGGAGCGCACTGCTACCAGGCGGTTAATTTCGTTGGTGCCTTCGTAGATGCGCTGGATACGCGCGTCGCGGTAGGCTTTCTCGATGGGATATTCCTGCATGAAGCCGTAGCCGCCGAAGATTTGCACGCCCTCGTCCACGGCAAAGGCCATCACTTCGCTGCCATGCACTTTGGCAATGGAGGCTTCAACCTCGTATTCTTCGATGGACTTGAAGGCCGCTTCGGTATCGTTGCCCGCGCTGCGCCGCGCATTTTCGATATTGGCAGCCGTGCGGAAAACTTCGCTCTCTGCTGCGTAGGTCTCGGCGGCGATACGCGCCAGCTTCTTCTGGATCATGCCAAATTCGTGTATGAATTTGTTGAAGGCTTTGCGCTCCGTCGTATAGACGGCGGCCTGATCTAGCACGGTACGCGCGCCGCCAACCGAACCCGCGCCCAGCTTCAAACGCCCGATATTGAGGATGTTGAAGGCGATTTTGTAGCCCCTGTGAATCTCGCCCAGCAGGTTTTCTACCGGCACCTGCGTATTTTCAAAGTAGACCTGGCGCGTCGATGAGCCTTTAATGCCCATCTTGCGCTCTTCCGCGCCAGTAGAAACGCCCGGCCAGCTTGCCTCGACGATGAAAGCCGAAGGGCGGTTATCGCCAATGCGCGCGAAGACAATCATCAGATCGGCAAAACCGGCGTTGGAAATCCACTGCTTGGTGCCGTTCAGGATGTAGTATTTGCCATCCTCGGAAAGTGCGGCGCGCGTGGACAGTCCCATCGCGTCGGAACCGACGCCCGGCTCGGTCAGGGCATAGGCGGCCAGCCATTCGCCAGAGGCCAGGCGGGGCAAATATTTTTGCTTCTGCGCCTCGGTGCCATAGAAGACGATGGGCAAGGTACCGATGGTAGTATGCGCGCCAATGGCCGTGCTGAACGAACCCTCGTGGATGCTCGAAACAACCAGGGCGCTTGTCAGCAGACCCAGTTCCGCGCCGCCGTAGGCTTCCGGCACATCGATGCTCAAAAGCCCCTGCTCGCCCGCTTTCTTGACTAAAGACGGCATCAGGCCCGGCTCCTGGTGGTCGATGGCCTCGACTTTGGGCAGCACTTCGCGCTCCATGAACGTCTCCGCCGATTCGGCGATCCAGCGCTGCTCCTCGTCGGCCTGTTCCACCGTGAAAATTTTGTCCGCGGTTTCGCTGATAGGCGTGGTAAGAAAGGCGGTACCCGCCTCGGTTGGTTTCATCGTCGTTGACATAAATGCTTGTTTCTCCTCAGGATGGTTGTTTAATAGTATTCTTCAGTTCGCGTTTCAAGACCTTGCCAACCAGGGTTTTGGGCAGGCTCTCACGAAATTCTACAATTTTGGGAACCTTGTACGGGGTCAATTCCTTCTTACAATAAGCGATAATGTCCTTGCGCGTTTCGTCGGTCGGGGCATAGCCATTTTTCAAGACGATCACGGCTGCCACCGTTTCGCCGCGATACTGGTCAGGCACGCCCAGCACCGCCGCTTCCTCTACGGCGGGATGCTGGTACAGCACTTCTTCGACTTCGCGGGGGTAGATGTTGAAGCCACTCGCCAGGATCATATCTTTGGAACGATCAACCACGTAGAAGTAGCCTTCTTCGTCCATTTTGCCGAGGTCGCCGGTGCGCATCCAGCCATTGCTGAAGATGTTGGCGGTTTCGTCCGGCTTATTCCAGTAGCCGCGCATGATGTTGGGACCTTTGACCACGATCTCGCCCACACTACCGGGGGCCAGAGGTTCGCCCGTTTGCTCGTCCAGGATGGTGGCTTCAATGTTGGGCAGAGGTAAGCCGACGCTGCCGTCACGAATATCGCCGTTGAGCGGGTTGCAGTGCGTGACGGGCGCGGCCTCGCTCAGCCCGTAGCCCTCGACCAGCCTGCCCTGTGTCAGTTCTTCCCAGTCGATGCGTACCTGCGCCGGCAGTGGAGACGCGCCACTGAGGCAGACTTTGATCGAGCGCAGGTCTGCCGCGTGTTTGCCTGTCTCGCGCATGATGGCGATGTACATGGTCGGGATGCCCGGCAGTTGCGTCGGGTGGTAGCGATGAATGGTTTTCACGACCTCCGGCGCTTTGAACTGCGGCAGCAAGACCATTGTAGCAGCCGTCAGGATAGACAGGTTCATGCCAATCGTCATGCCGTACACATGGAAGAATGGAGCCACGCACAGTGTAACTTCTTCAGCATCACGCGCGCGGATGTCCCACTTGCGCGCCTGTAGCGCGTTCGCCAGCAGGTTGCGATGCGTGAGCATCGCGCCCTTCGACAGCCCCGTTGTGCCGCCAGTGTACTGGAGCGCGGCAAGATCATCGCCAGAGGCGCGCGGCGGCAGGTTGAACACCTCTACGCCGCCTTTGGTATGCGACTCCAACAGATCGTTCATGCTGTGCAGTGTGGTATCTTTGCGCCGCTCTTCGCCGGTCAGGCGCGGCTCCGGGTGCCTGGCTTTGCGCTGCGCGAGCGGGTAAAGCGCGCGCAAAAGCGGGGGCAGGAAATCGGCGGGACTGGTGAGTATGACGTGTTCGACGGAAGTGTTGGCGCGCGCAGCGCGTACTGTTGGATAGAACATATCGAGCATGACGACAACGCGCGCCCCTGAATCGGCGAGCTGGTGCTGCATCTCGCGCTCAGTATACAGCGGATTGGTGGGAACGACGACCGCGCCCGCGCGCAACGCGCCATAAAAAGCGATGGGATACTGGGGGATATTGGGCAGCGCGAGAGCGACGCGATCACCTTTCTGAATGCCCAGCCGCAGGAGCGCAGCAGCGAAGCGATTCGCCAGCGAGGACAAACGGGCATAGCTCAACCGCGTGCCATAGTAGATGATAGCCGTTTGCGATGGGAATTTTCGCACCGTTGAATCGAGTAGCCATGTCAAAGGCTGATCTGGAATATCGATATGCGCGGGTACTCCCTGCTCATAATGACGCAGCCAGGGGAATCCGGTCTCCGTGGGAGAATGTTGTTCCGCTTGAGAGTTATGCATTACAGACGGGTCAGACATATGTTAGCTCCTCTCTGAGCCATTTACAACAGCCAAACAACGCATAGATATATACCTTAAGTATAGCCTTCCACTGGCTAGAATAACATGTTGCCAGCTAACAAATTTTTGTGCATAATGAAGAGGTAGCTAACACTTCAATAGTTATACTGAACGTTCAATTGTCATCCTGAGCGTAGCGAAGGATCTCTGCGTGGCGGGGGAGAGATCCTTCGCTACGCTCAGGATGACAATTGACGGGCGCGCGGCTCTGTCGCCGCCCTGACCGAAAGCAAAGATTATGGCAATCAGCAACACATCGCAATTTGCGCAAATGGTGACACAGTTGCGGCAGAAGCGCGGCATGTCACAGGGGCAGTTGGCGCAGGCGACACGCCTTTCGCGCACCTATGTGTATCATCTTGAGGTGGGGATGCGCAGCAATCCCTCGCCGCATGTGGTGGAGAATATCGCGCGCGCCCTCGAATTGACCGGCGAGGAGCGCCGCCAGCTTTATGCGGCCTATACGCGCCTGACGGGGCAGCAAATCGACGATCAGCCGCCCGAAAGCGTGCTGCTCGACTTCGGAGAACTGGCGCATTTGCTGGTGCAAAACACTTCCTATCCGGCGCATTCGCTTGATCGCCTGTGGTTCCTGCACTCGTGGAATGAAGCAGCTATCGAGCTGTTCGAGGTGCAGCAGGAGATTGCGAACAACGAGAAACACCACCTGCTCGAACTGGTCTTCGAGCCGCGCCTGCGCCGCCACTTTCATAGCTGGGAGAACCTGGCGCGCCGCCTGGTGAGCGACTTCCAGTACAACACGCGCACCCTGACCCACCTGCCCGAATATAAAGAACTGTGGAAACAACTACGCGCAATGCCCGAATTCCGCCGCATCGCAGCCGCCACCTACCCCGAAGGCAAACCCGACCCGTCCTTTGTCTTCCACGTCCAACATAGCCAGTTAGGCAGGCTGGCCCTGCGCACCGCCACCACCGTTTTCACTGGCATCAACACCTATTCAATGGTCAGCTATGTGCCAGGCGATCAGCACACGCTGGAGATATACAGGAAGTACAGGTGGCAACCCTGATTAGACGTGCAAGGCGACCGCAAGGGTCGCCTCTACTATGAACGTTCAGTCCCTAATGGCTGCATCATAGTAGAGGCGACCCTTGCGGTCGCCTTGTCCTTTCACTATCTCCCCTCTTTCCTGGCAATCATTCACAGTCTGATAACCTTCTAAAACATATTGACAGTTACAGGAATGGCATGTTATCCTTTTGAATGTAACTATGTTAAACGACATTGATAGTTACTTTGGCAGCCCTATACCTTATAATTGCTCAGTATTTATCTTCAAGAAAGGGATTCGCCGGTGATGCATAAACAAACAGATGCGCTCGTAGGATGCCTCTCTCGTCGTGAAGTTCTCCAGGGTCTGGCAGCCTGCGCGATCACCCTGAGCCTGGGAGGGTGCGCTCAAACTTTATCTTCACCAGCAGCAACCACTCCTACCTCTACTCCGCGCGCGCGGGGAAGCGTACTATATACGTATCGTGGTCATACTGCTCGCGCAACGACGGTAGCATGGTCGCCCAATGGAAAGTATATTGCATCGGGGGCTTTAGATCAGACCGTGCAGGTCTGGGACCCCAACCCCGGCGATCATTTTCATCCCTTTATTTATCGCGGTCATAGAGCCGCAGTGCAGGCGGTGGCCTGGTCGCCTGACAGTAATCGCCTTGTTTCAGGTTCCGTCGATAAAACCGTCCAGGTGTGGGACGCGATTACTGGAGAGCATGTCGCTGTCTATCGTGGTCATAGCGACACCGTGAACACGGTAGCGTGGTCGCCGGATGGCAAATACATTGCTACCGGCTCGGAGGACAGCACGGTGCGTATGTGGGATGTTGGCACTGGCAAGCAGATGTACGTTTATCGCGGCCATCAAGCAGGCGTAAACTCGATAGCGTGGTCGCCCGATAGCCAGCAGATCGTCTCCGGCGCTTCGGACAAAACGGTACAGATTCTGGATGCCCCGACCGGAAATCATAGATACACCTATCGCGGTCATAGCAGTACGGTAAGCTCGGTTTCCTGGTCGCCGGATGGGAAATACATCGCTTCGGGTTCGTGGGACAAAACAGTACAGGTGTGGAATGCGGCAACCGGCGCTGTGTTGTATACCTATAGTGGATACAATGTTAAGGCCGCACAGACAGATTCTACCAAAGGGGTACTGCCTGACCTCATCTTTGCTGTTGCCTGGTCACATAATGGGAAACGCCTCGCAGCCGTAACCCAGGTCTATTGCGGCGATGATTGTGGAGTTATGCTAAGCTGGGATGCCTATACCCAACGCAATTTCGCCTTTTACGTAGACCAGCCGATCTTTTCAATGGCATGGTCCCCCGACGATACGCGCTTTGTTACTTCAATCGTGATTTCGGGGCAGGGCTTTCCCCTGGGCAACCCATCAAAGAATGACTACTTAGTACAGATATCGCAGGCGTAAGCCTGGTGAATTTGTACTAAGGGTCATGCCTGTCATTCTCCTCAATCAAGCTCTTAAATGCGTATGCCTATCATATCATACTTGTATTCGCCTGCGAAGCACTATAACTACTTCGCAAGCTTTGCATATCTGCATTAACACACTGAAAGCAAAACGATAGTGACAGCATGATATACTTTATCTGGATGGGTAGACCTCGTTCTAACTTTCAGTGGACACAAGCGTATATATTGGCGAGGTTGCCATATAAAAACGGTATTAAAGAAAGTCCACATCTTCCAAACCAAAAACACCGGGGAACTGAAGAAACAAGGAGTATGTTATGGATGCCAGATTTTATCAATCGGAAGAGATAGACATCGAGCGCATTGCGAATGATCTGGAAAATATGTTTCGTATGCAGGGGTATGAAGCTCAGCACGCTGGAACCCCCGATCAGATGATCGTGCAGTTGAAGAAAGGTGGCGACCTGATCGCCCTGATCGGCTTGCAAACCGCCCTGACGGTAATTATCCAGCGCATGGCCGGTGGCACCGTGACGATGATCGGCCAGCAAAAATGGATGGACAAGGCGGCGGTTGGCGCGGTTGGACTGGTCGCCGCGCCGATACTGTGGCCTTTGATGCTGACCGCCGGCGCCGGCGCAATTCGCCAGGCCAGCCTGGGCAATCAGGTACTCAACACACTGGATGGGCTGGTGCGCCAGCGCTACCCCGATGTGCGCCTGGGTCCCATCCCCGCGCAACTGATGCCGCAGGTGCAGCAGCAGTGGGCTCCGTCTCCGCAGTTTGGGCAGTCTCAGTCGGTACCGGTCTATACGCCATCCGTACCGGTCTACACGCCACCGCCATCGACGCCGCCCATGCCTGTCTATACGCCGTCGCTGCGCTGCTCCAACTGCAACACGCCCTACGAGCCGGGCGATACGTTCTGTAGCGGCTGCGGGCGTTCGCTAGCTCCACAGCAAAAGACTATCTGCCCCAACTGTAAGTTCGAGATCAAGCCTGGTGTGGCTTTCTGCCCGAAATGCGGCACATCGGTCTTCCAGGCGGGGTCAGCTACACAGGCCGCTATACCGCCCGTTGCATCGCCGCCGCCCGCGCCAACCATTCCGAGCTACACGCCGCCGCCCGCGCCAAAGCCGCAGGCTCCGCGACCGGCCACGCCGCCGCCCGCGCCCTATGTGCCGCCGCCGCCACAGGCTCCGCCTGTCATGCCCAAACCCTCGGTAACGATGGTTCCCGGCGCGCAAAAACCGGCCACGCCGCCGCCCGCGCCTAAACAGCCGCCGGTACCCGTCTATACGCCGCCAAAACAAACGACGCCGCCAACGCCGGTGTATGTTCCACCCACCGTGCAAACAAATGTCACGCCCAACGCGCAGACGCTGCAAAACCCGCGTCAGCCCATCAAGGCGCGGCCAGGTAGCCAGCCTGCCGCCAATAGTACCGCGCCCTGGGGCAAGCTCATCTTCAGCAATGGCAAAGAAGCGGAGCTTACGGGAGAACAGGCGCTGATCGGGCGCGTCGATCACGATGTGCAGGGCATCACGCCGGACGTTGACCTGAGCGACGTACCCGGCGCGGACACGACCTCGCGCATTCACGCCACCATCGAACATGTCGGCAGCGCCTACATGGTGACGGACTTGAACAGCACCAACG
>DASTKD010000350.1:0-11942 GCA_035716135.1 Ktedonobacteraceae bacterium | reverse complement strand
AAGCACAAGGCCCCCACCCGTCTCCACATCCGCCCCTTGTCCCTACAGGACGGAGGCACGCCATTCCCGATTCGGTTGTCAAAGTTCATCAAAACGCTTCAAGGGCCGCGGTCATATAGTATCGACCTGATATAATACACTGTTGCCAGTTGTTTCACTGTCAGCACAACTTTCTGATAGTCGTCAATAACAGACAATACTAAACAAAAGGAAACGATTTCCATGCGCGCCCTTGTCTATCGAAACAATACGCTTACGCTTGAAAAGAACTACCGGCAACCCGAACTACGGCCAGGGGAAGCGCTTATCCGTGTCGTACTGGCCGGAATCTGCAACACCGATCTTGAAATCACACGCGGCTACATGGCTTTTGAGGGCGTGTTGGGACATGAGTTTGCCGGCATCGTTGAAGCCGTGCATGAAGGTCCAGGAGCGTCACCTCCGACGTATCTGATTGGGAAGCGCGTGGTGGGCGAGATCAATGCCGCCTGTCACCGCTCCGATTGCGTGTATTGCCGGCAAAACATGCCGACCCATTGCCCAAACCGCACTACGTTGGGTATTGTCAATCGGGATGGCGCATTCGCTGAATACTTGACGTTGCCAACCGAAAACCTCCATCTTGTGCCTGACAATGTCAGCGATGAAGAAGCTGTTTTTGTGGAACCCTTAGCCGCCAACTTTGAGATGCTTGAGCAGGTACATGTGAGGCCAACAGACAGCGTGGTTATCCTGGGCGATGGCAAAATGGGCCAGCTTGCGGCGCAAGTACTCGCCCTGAGTGGGTGTGAGGTGATGATGATCGGGAAACACGAGGAAAAACTGGCGCTGGCAGCAAAGCACGGAGCGCATACCCGTGTGCTTGATGATGCGCGGAGTTTCGCATTGGAGAATGGACGACGTGTAGATATGGTTGTCGAATGTACTGGCTCGGCACAGGGGTTAGAACTGGCCTTGCGCCTGGTGAGAGCGAGGGGAGTGATTGTCTTAAAAAGTACGGTCGCGGAAAAGACCTTGATGCATCTTGCGCCTGTTGTGATAGATGAGATACGGATACAGGGATCGCGTTGTGGCCCATTTGCCCCGGCCCTGCGCGCGCTGAGCCAGAAACTCGTCGCTGTCCATCCGTTAATCAGCGCGTGCTATCCCCTTGATGAAGGGCTAGCGGCTTTTAACCATGCCGCGCAAAAGGGCGCGCTGAAGGTGCTGGTGCGAGTATAGCTGCTCCAGGATATAACGATCCTATAATTTCTGGGTCACTTTAGGAAGTTTACGTCAATTACCGGACTTTATAGAGGATTATGATGAAAAAGATAATGGTGAGCATATTAGGATGGTCGAGTGCTCTCTTTATCTTTTTGGGGGCCTCGTGTTTTTTTAATGTCTCTGCCCGCGATATAAATATAGAGCGGATAGAGTCAGCTATCCTGTTCTTTGCAGCTGCAGCTCTAGCGAATTTTATTGCTAACCGCCTGGGATGGAATATTCCAGGGGAACTCAATTCAGCCGCTCAATTCTTTCAGAGATTAAAAGCTTCTATGAGTAATCATATTCCTCCCGTAGTTCAAGGCGGTCTACCTGCAAAAAAAAGAACGTCTCGCCTCACACATCCTCCAATACGATTACGTCTTTATCTTTATGCAATAGGTTTGATTTGTTTTTTCTTTGCGTTTGCGTTAGAAATGATTGCGGATATTCGCGGAGTGCCAATGTCTGGACAATCTTTGCTCAATATAGCGAAGTATGCGTTTGCATCTTTAGGAGCCATTTCTTTAGTCATTAATTTCTTATTGAGTTTCCTGTTTTTTATCCGTAGCAAAAGATAAATTTTCCTCTTGCTATCTTAGTTAAAGCTTCTATTTATCTTCGCCTACCTCAACTATGGGTATCGTCAGCACAATCATAAAGAACACGATGAAATTTAACACACCTTGACCATTGCCAGGTGTAGCCTGCTTTCTTATCTTGCCTTGATTGATAGGGCAGATCCCGACATTTCTTCCCCAATCTCTGCTTTGTTGATACCACCATCCTGACCTATCCCTTTGGCATTGAAGAGCATCAGTACAACGGCACTGGCAGCAACCAGTCGAACACGTATTACTACTTCCTGGCCGGACACCTGCTTGGTTCACTCGACAGTAACGGCACCCAGTTCTACCTGAGCGACGCGCAGGGCAGCCTGGTCTTCTCGTTTACCAATGCGGCAGGTGGGGCAACCATGAAGAGCAACCAACTCTTCGGCCCCTATTGCAACGTGCGTTACAACGCGGGCAGTCTCAACATTACCAATGGTATTGTAACGGCTTGAAACAGCACGCCAGACGAAAGGAGTTTCTTATGGCATGGGGTGGGTATGGCGAAGGCTCCATTTACTTGCGTAGCGATGGTAGATGGGCTGGCAGTATCTCGCTGGAGGACGGGAAGCGGGTGCGGGGACGAGCGGAGGAGGTGGGATTCGAACCCACGAAGGCTATTCACCTTACACGATTTCCAGTCGTGCTCACTAGGCCACTATGAGACTCCTCCATACCTGGGGCATGATGGTGTCTCACGCCCGGCGGAGAGAGTGGGATTCGAACCCACGAGGGCTTTCACCCTACCGCTTTTCGAGAGCGGCACATTCGACCACTCTGACATCTCTCCGTTGCGCAGTATAGCATATCCGCCGGGCCATGACAATACATTATTCTTCGCTCAATTCGCCCTGTTCGTAAAGCCAGCGCGCGAACTGCATGTGGGCATCGGCGGCGATACGCTGGCGTACCTCATCATTGCTGTAGAGATATTCGCGCATATGCACCAGTTTGATAGCTTCCTCCCATATGAACCCGTTGTCGATCAAATAATCCAGCAATAATTGTTCCTCGGATAGGCCGGCGATCTGGTTCATGGTTTCGGCGTGCTGTGTGCGCCGCTCATTATGCTCAGACGGCTGCGGATTATTCTTCATACGTTTACTTGCTCCTCAAAACCATTTGCACTGCCTGACAGGTACGTCAGGTGTTTCTCTAGTGCTTTCTATCGGGTTTGCCCTTGCTATTCCACAGGGCCAGCAGAGCAAAACTTTACTCGCAGGTTTTTGAGGAAAGGGACCAGCGAGGCGGGAATGTCATCCTTCGCTTCCTCCTGTCATCCTGAGCGCAGCGAAGGATCTCTCGTCGGCCACGCGCAGATCCTTCGCTGCGCTCAGGATGACAGTTGACGGAGCATTTCAAACAACCTGGCAGCGAAAGGCAGGGTAGAGGCGAGGTAGCGCATTGGTTCGGGACTTCTGGCAGAGCAAACAGGCGACTAATGCCAGTTATGGAAAAGCCGTTTGCTCGCTACACTTAATGCATGAGGTGGGGGAAATATTGGTTGTCTATCCGCCAGGCTGTAAGCCATTGCCTGTGTACGCGCTGGAGGGGGCGCTGAAAGGAGCAACTCGGAAGGAACCTCGTAGGAGGCTATCCCGTATGAGTGTATCAGCGACCATTGATGAAATCTGGGCAACATTCGTTGCTACGCGCCGGTCAGAGTTACGCGACGAATTGATCGTGGAGTATGCCCCTCTGGTGCGTTTTGTGGTGGGACGATTGGGCATTCCCCCGACCAGTATTTTAGACCAGGAAGACCTGATTAGCTATGGCGTGATTGGACTAATCAATGCTATTGATCGCTTTGACCCCTCGCGCGGTATACGTTTTGAGGCATTCGCCACGCCACGTATTCGCGGGGCCGTCATAGACCAGTTGCGCGCCCTGAACTGGCTGCCACGTTCGGCGGTGGGGCGAGTGCGCCAGGTGGAAAGCGCCCTGGCCGAGCTGGAGCAACGGCTGGGGCGTCCCGCCAGAGAGGCGGAAGTCGCGCTGGAGTTGCAGGTTTCAACCAGGCGCTATCGTCAGATGTTGCAGGAGGCCAGCACGATGATTCTCTCGCTGGATGCGCCTCTCAGCGCCCTGCCGCCGGATGATAGCGCGACTTCGCTGGCCGATCTGCTGGAAGACCTGGGCGCGCCGGGTCCCGCCGAACATTTTGAACAGCATGAGACGCTGCGCGCGCTCAGCGACGCTATCGAGCAGCTTCCGCCGCGCGAGCAAATGTTGCTCTCCCTTTATTATCAGGAAGAATTGACGATGAAGGAAATTAGCAAGCTTTTGCGCGTTTCGGAGTCGCGCGTCTGCCAGTTACATATGCAGGCGATTTTGCGCCTGCGCTCGGTGATGAACGTGCGCCAGGCCGCGCAGCGAGTCGAGCGCGGGAAACGCCAGCGCTTAAAAGTGGGAAGTATTTGACCATATCAGCTGTCTTTAGTGAATGAATGCGAGGGACCCAGGTGAGTGTAGAAAGTGTAACAACCATCCAAAGCCGTCCGGGCGTTCAAACAGCCCGCGATTTTCAAATCAAACTATGCCCGGATGTTCAGTCTGAAATGGAAGCCGCTCTAGCCCTGGGGGTGCAGGCGGTGAAAAAGCAGGCAAAAGTACGCGCCGCGCGCCTGAAAGAGGTGCAAGCGCGTCTGGCAGTGGGAACCTATCAACAGGACAGCCACGCCATCGCGCAAAAAATGCTGGGGTTGGACTAAAAGAAAAGAAAGGAATTGACCTATGCTTGTATTAAGGCGCAAAGTTGGTGAAAGTATCATTCTCGATGGGGTCATCAGCGTATCGGTGCTGGCTGTTGAGGGCGAACGTGTGAAAATCGGCATCACCGCGCCCACCGAAGTGTCGATTGTGCGCGAGGAACTGCTTAAAAACGCGCCCGACCTGCCCAGGCAGAACGCGCCCGCCACAACCCGGTAATTAGGGCGGGGGCAGAGCCGCCTCTTCTCTAACATATATAAGAGATACCGGAGTGAGGCCCGAAGGCGACCGCAAGGGTCGCCTCTACTAAGAACGGGCATGGGAAGCCGTTTCGTGTCATAGTAGAGGCGACCCTTGCGGTCGCCTTGCGCACCTCAAAAGTGTCGGAGAGAGAGGCGACCCAGCCCTGGCTACGTGTTAATCGACGATGATTTCCGCTTTGTGGCCGTTGGTTGGCTCGACAACCTCTGGCTGCGGCTGCGGCGTGTGAATCGTCTCGTCGGCGATGAAAGCTTCCGTCATTTCGCGGGCAACATCGTCGTGATATTGTATTGGTGGCGACTTCATCAGGTACGCGCTCGGCCCTTCGAGAGTGCCGCTAATGCCGCGATCCATCGCCAGCTTCACCATACGCACGGCATCGATCACCACGCCTGCCGAGTTGGGCGAGTCCCATACTTCCAGTTTGAGTTCCACGTTTAGCGGCACATCGCCAAAGGTGCGCCCTTCCAGGCGGATGTAGGCCCACTTGCGGTCGCTCAGCCACTCCACATAGTCAGAAGGCCCGATATGCACGTTGCCATCGCCCAGCGCGTAGTCTAACTGGCTGGTGACAGCATTGGTCTTGCTGATCTTCTTCGACTCGAGGCGCTCGCGCTCCAGCATATTGTAGAAGTCGGTGTTGCCGCCGACATTCAACTGCATGGTGCGTTCCAGGCGCACACCGCGCTCGCGGAAGAGGCGCGCCAGCATACGATGCACAATGGTCGCCCCGACCTGGCTTTTGATGTCATCGCCGATCATGGGAAGATTGGCCTCTTTGAAGCGCTCCTGCCAGTAATGTTCGCGCCCGATGAAGACCGGAATACAGTTCACCAGGCCCACCCTCGCCTGGAGCAGTTGCTCGACGTACCACTTGGTAGCGGTCTCAGAGCCGACCGGCAGGTAGTTAATGACGACATCGGTACCCGTATCGTTAAGGAGATGCACGATGTCGTCGGTGGCTCGCTTCGACTTCGTGATGACCCGCGAGAGGTATTTGCCCAGGCCGTCGTGCGTCATGCCACGATAGACCTTCGCGCCCAGATGCGGCACATCGGCAAATTTATAGGTGTTGTTGGGAGCGGCAAAGATGGCCTCGCTAATATCCTTGCCGACCTTGTTTTGATCAATATCGATAGCGGCTGAAAACTCAATGTCGCTAATATGATAGCCACCGAGATTGACATGCATCAAACCGGGGACGAAATCATCGGGCTGCGCATTGCGGTAGTACTGCACACCCTGCACCAGCGAACTGGCGCAGTTGCCCACGCCGATAACGGCTACACGGACTTTCTTCTTGCTCGACATACTTGTGATCCTTTCTTACAATATCTTTTCATCCAGTGAACGCTTATCCCTGAACATAGGTCGCACTTGCGTCACCTAACTATACCCCCAACTGATGCCTGATTGCTATGCCTGTGCTAACATAATCCGTGTTAGCTTCATCACTAAATCTGCCGCAAACAGCTCCTATTTTTCGACATGGGTTCATTACATGTCAAGCTTTGCCCTTTCCTGCCGATTACTTTTGAAGAGATGGTATCATTTTTGTGACGCACGTTGCAACTGCTTGCCGGGTATAGCCCATTTTTCTCTATAACAGCCTGAAAAAATGCAACATTCGTTACAATTAACGGTGTCATCATAAGACACATATCCAGGGGGTTGATGTGAGAGTGAAGCGATGTTCAACTGATGCGAGTGAATTTGATACCCGGTTGAGTAAACATAACAGGGTAGTCAGTATTTTTACCGTATCTTCACTTCATAACAACACCTTTCGCTCATTGACGGTGATATGCTCACTAAGGTTATAGACGATCTGATGCAGGCAATATGGGATGCGACCTGGATGGATAGATGAGGTGCTTTTTGCTCAAGAATTGCGCAATAGCCGACGTAAGTAGATCAATAGATGGATGCTGGTTCAACATCAATGGGCCTGAGACGAACGCAATACGAGCCAGCAAAAAACTTGTCCAAATGGAAAGGTAAATGTTCATGAATCGGCGAAAAAGGGTTCTGGTAATTGGGCTGGATTGCGCCCCGCCAGAGCTTGTTTTTGAACAATGGCGCGATGAGTTGCCCAATTTTAAGCGCGTCATGGATCATGGCGCGTGGGGCAAGCTGGAAAGCTGTATTCCTGCCATTACCGTGCCGGCCTGGAGTTCGATGATGTCGAGTAAAGACCCCGGCACGCTGGGCTTCTATGGTTTCCGCAATCGCGGCGATCATTCGTATGAGAAGCATGTGCTGGCGAACTCCAACTCGGTGAAGACCGACCGCGTCTGGGATGTGTTGTCGCGCGCAGGTAAAAAAGTAATTACGGTGGGCGTGCCGCAGACCTACCCACCCAAACCGGTCAACGGCATTCAAGTGGGCTGCTTCTTGTCGCCTTCCACCAAAAACGCTGAGCGACCCTATACGTATCCCGCGTCCGTTATGCAGGAGATTGAGGCAACGGTGGGCGAATACCTGGTGGATGTTCCCAACTTCCGCACCGACGACAAAGATTACCTGCTGCGCCAGATTTACACCATGACCGAAAAGCGCTTTAAGCTGGTCAAAAAGTGGATCGCGGAAAAAGACTGGGATTTCTTCATGTTCGTGGAGATGGGGACCGACCGCATCCATCACGGCATGTGGAAGTTCCACGATCCCACCCATCATAAATACGAGGTTCACCCCACCTATAACGAGAGCATCCACAACTATTACCGCTACATCGACAGCGAAATCGGCCAGATTCTCGACCTGGTGGACCTGGAGAACACCACGATCTTCATCGTCTCCGATCATGGCGCGAAAAAAATGGATGGTGGCATCTGCGTCAACGAGTGGCTGATTCAAGAAGGCTACCTGACGCTGAAAACCATGCCCGCCAGCCTGACCGCCATCGATAAATGTGAGATCGACTGGAGCAAGACAAAGGTGTGGGGCGACGGCGGCTACTACGCGCGTATCTTCCTGAATGTGGAGGGCCGCGAGCCACAGGGCATCGTCAAAGCGAGTGAGGTTGAATCGCTGCGGGCTGAACTGAAGGCCAAATTTGAGGCGCTGGTTGACCCCGATGGCGTTAATATCGGCACCACCGTCTACAGGCCGGAGGAAGTGTACCACGAAGTCAACGGCGTGCCGCCCGACCTGATCGTCTACTTCGGCGATCTCTTCTGGCGCTCGGTCGGCACCGTGGGACACGGCTCCATCTATACGTTTGACAACGATACCGGCCCCGACGATTGCAATCACGCGCAGTTCGGCATCGTCATCAAGCACGACCCCGCTGTTGACGAGGGCGTGGGTGGGCGCGAGTTGAGCGGCCTGCAATTGATGGATATGGCTCCCACCATTCTCAAACAACTGGACGTGCCTGTGCCTGCCGACATGCAGGGCAAGGCATTCTAAGCAAATAGAGTGATGGAAATAGAAGCATGGGCTTTTTGCGTTAGATAAAACGAAGGGCGCAGTGTCCTGCTTTCGATGAAGTACAGTACAGCGTAACATCTGGAGGAAGAAATTTACATGGCAAATATCGGGTTCACCATCTGGTTTACGGGGCTTTCGGGTTCGGGCAAAAGCACGCTCTCCGAGGTAATCGAACAACGCCTCAAGACGCGCGGGCGCAACGTTGAAATACTCGATGGTGATATTGTGCGCACCCATCTCAGCAAGGGACTGGGTTTCAGCAAAGAAGACCGCGATACCAACATCAAGCGTATCGCATTTGTGTGCGGCCTGCTCACACGCAACGACGTTGCCTGCATCTCCGCCGCCATCTCGCCGTATCGTGAGACGCGCGCCTGGGCGCGTAACCATATTGGGAATTTCGTCGAAGTCTATGTCAAGTGTCCCATCGATGTCTGCCGCCAGCGCGATGTCAAGGGCCTCTACAAACTGGCCGACGAGGGCAAGATCAAGGGTTTCACCGGCGTCGATGATCCCTACGAGGAGCCGGAGCATCCCGAATTGATCGTTGAGACCGACAGAGAGACGGTTGATGAGAGCGTTGCTCGCATCTTCGCCAAACTTGAAGAACTAGGCTATCTCGAAGCGGCAGAAACCCACGAAGAGGAAGAGAAGGTCGTGACCGACCGCCTCGCCGCCCTGGGCTACCTGTAATAGAGTAATAGAAAGCGTAACACATTATGCAACACGGATTGATCGCTCCTCACGGTGGGGAGCTGGTATTGAATATGGCGAGCGAGCAAGAGCAGGCTGAACTGCGCGAGCGCGCCAAAAGTTTGCCACAGGTGGAAGTCGGGTCGCGCCAACTGGCCGACCTTGAGATGATGGCAATCGGCGCGTATAGCCCCCTGAGCGGCTTCATGACCCGCGCCGATTATCTGGGCGTCGTCGATGCCATGCACCTTAGCAATGATTTGCCCTGGTCAGTACCTATCACCCTGCCCGTTGGTTCACAGCAGGCGGAGAGCCTGAAAGAGGGTACGCAGGTCGCGCTGGTGAACGCGCATGGCGCGTTGCAGGCCGTCATGACCATCGAAGAGAAATTCGCCTATGACAAAGAACACGAGGCCAGCAAAGTCTATCGCACTACCGAAGAGGCGCACCCTGGCGTTAAAGTACTCTACAACCAGGGCGATATTCTCCTGGGTGGCCCCGTGCGCGTCGTCACGCTGCAAAATCAGGCATTTGCTCAATATCGCTTCACCCCGACACAGTCGCGCCAGCAGTTCGCGGAGCGTGGCTGGAAGCGCGTAGTGGGTTTCCAGACGCGCAACCCTGTGCATCGCGCCCACGAGTACATTCAGAAATGCGCTCTGGAAACCGTCGATGGGCTGTACCTGCATCCCCTGGTCGGCGATACCAAGGGCGATGACATTCCCGCCGACGTGCGGATGCGCTGCTACGAAGTCCTGCTGGAAAACTACTATCCGGCCAATCGCGTCATTCTGGGCGTATTGCCTGCCGCCATGCGCTACGCCGGACCGCGCGAGGCCGTCTTCCATTCGTTGATGCGCAAGAACTACGGCTGCTCGCATTTCATCGTCGGGCGCGACCATGCCGGCGTCGGCAACTACTACGGCACCTACGACGCGCATCATATCTTTGCCGAGTTCGATCCCGCCAAACTTGGCATCACGCCCATGTTCTTCGATCATACCTTCTTCTGCCGCACCTGCGACTCGATGGCATCCTCGAAGACCTGCCCGCATGGCAATGAACAGCATGTCACACTGAGTGGCACCAAAGTGCGCCAGATGTTGCAGGCGGGCGAAATTCCACCGCGTGAGTTCTCACGTCCAGAGGTCGCAAAGGTGCTGATTGAAGCGATGCGCCAACCTGTAGCATAAATATGCCAGGGACGCTCGTCTTGTATGGGCGTCCCTGCAAAAACTGATTTGTTCAGGAGAGAGAACAATGTTGATCGCAAGAGCGCCTATGCGTATTAGTTTTGGTGGTGGGGGAACCGATCTCGAGGCATATTATGCGAAATATGGTGGCATGGTCGTTAGCTCGGCCATTAATAAATATTTTTATACCGTGATTACTGCCGACGAATCAGATGATTTACAGGTGATTTCTGCCGATTACCGCTCCTTATTCCGTCATACCCCTTATAACGATCTCTTCTGGAACGGCGACCTGGCGTTGCCCAAAGCTATCTTGCATCACTTTGGCATTCGCCGGGGTATCAATTTGTTTGTAGCAAGCGAAGTGCCGCCGGGTACCGGCCTGGGATCATCCAGCGCGGCGGCGGTGACACTGGTGCGCGCGCTCTCCACGCTAACCGAACAACCTATGACGAAACAGCAGGTGGCGGAACTGGCTTCCTATATCGAGATTACCAAAATGGGGATGCCCATCGGTAAACAGGACCAGTACGCGGCGGCCTTTGGTGGCCTGAACAAGATCACTTTTGCCAGCGAAGGAGTGACCGTCGAGCCGCTGCATATTGCCAGTGATGTACAACAGACGCTCGAACACCGCCTGATGCTCTTTTTTACCGGCAGTTCGCGCGAATCAACCTCTATTCTCAAACACCAGCGCAAATCGACCGAAGAGCGTGATGACGTTGTTTTGCAAGCATTACATAACATCAAACAGGTCGCGTTTGATGTGCAAGCCTGCCTGGAAAAAGGCGATTTAGATGAGTTTGCGCGCCTGCTCGATTATTCATGGCAGGAGAAGCGCCGCCTGGCTCCCAACCTTTCAACGGGCAGTATCGATGAGTATTACAGCGTCGCGCTCAAGTACGGAGCAACGGCGGGCAAGATTACCGGAGCAGGCGGCGGCGGCTTTTTGATGCTCTATTGCCCTGAAGAAAAGCAGGATGCCGTCACCGAAGCTCTTGAACAACTGGGACTCAAGCGCATGAATTTCCACTTCGATCATTCAGGCGCGACGGTCCTGTTGAACGTCGCCAGCTTCGACAATCTCTGGGTCGCGCCCTACGCCGAACACGCGCTAGAGCTATAAACATGAATGGGGGAAAATTTTGGAATCAATAGTCAAATACTTTGATGAGCTTGAGCAGATGCTGCGAGCCATTTCGCTGACCGACCTTAAAAAGGCGCTGGACATCCTGGAAGAGGGCTATCATCATGGACACCGCATCTTCGTCATGGGTAATGGCGGCAGCGCGGCAACGGCATCGCATTTCGCGCTCGACCTGGCTAAAAACACCATTATGGCAGGCGCGCCGCGTGTCAAAGCCATTTCGCTGACCGACCACGTCCCCCTCATCACGGCCTGGAGCAACGATACGCATTATGAGCATATCTTCGCGGAGCAGCTTGCCAATATGATCGAACCGGGCGATGTGGTGATCGGCATCAGCGCGAGCGGCAATTCCGCCAATGTCATCAATGCTGTGAAGCTGGCGCGCCAGACCCGCGCCGCCACCATCGGCCTGCTGGGCGCGCAGGGCGGCAAGCTGAAAGATATGGTTGATGCCTGCGTGCTGGCTCCCGGTCACAATATCGAGCAAGAGGAAGACGCGCACATGATCCTGACGCATCTCATCACCCGCCACATGCGCGAAGTCGTTGGCACCTACGCGCAGACACTGGCTCTGGCAGGGAAAAATTAATAGAACCGCAACAAAAAACCAGTATGAGGTGTCCTGGAAGGCGACCGCGAGGGTCGCCT
>DASTKD010000349.1:0-5616 GCA_035716135.1 Ktedonobacteraceae bacterium | reverse complement strand
CGTGCTTATCGCTGTGCAAGGGAACATCAACATTCTGGGCGATATGTACGCATTTGGTCTGCTGGGTGCCTTCACCCTGACCTGTCTGGGGCTGGACATTGTGCGGCACCGCGAAAGAAAAGTCGCGCGCCATTTATCCCGCCAGTTACGCAACGGCGCTAAAAACAGTGTGAGTAACGATGAAGTCGCCAAAGACCTTGCCCACGATGTGCATGAAGTATTGCACAAAGCTGCTGATAACAGTAATTTGAATGGTGCGCCCCATCCCGGTGGACTTGAAACGGAGGCGATCCTGGCGATGGCTACCCCTGCTACTACCATGCGCGCGCGGCTGCATGATATCTGGAAGCGCATTGATTTCTGGCTAGGCATCTTGACAACGGTGCTGGTACTCACGGCCTGGTCCACCAACCTGGTTTCTAAGCCACTGGCAACGGTTTTCGGCGGTTCCGTCGCAGGTGTAGGGATGCTTATCGCTTATGCGAATTATCACCAGCAGCGGCAAAAAGGCCATATGCCGGTGATTACAACAGGCTTTGTGGGGCGCGTCCCCGATTCCGTGCTGGCCGTCTTGACGGCTAAAAATGGACATAATGACAACGTGATTCGCTCCGCCATCAGTAGCGCGGAAGGCCGCCCAATCGTATTCTTATATGTTGGAGATCGTAAAGTGGCTCGCACGCCGAGTATGTTCGAGGTGGTTGATCCTTACCTTGAAGATCAACGGGCCAAAGAATACTTCGGCAAGGCTGAAAGTCTGGCGAACAAGTCCAAAGTACCGCGAAAATTTGTGTACCGGCAAGAGGAGCCGGGAGTAGTTGCCAACGTCTGGCAGATAGTGCATCCGCGTGATACCGTCCTTGCTGCTGAGAACGCCGAGGAGGTCAAAGATGTGAACCCCGACCGCATTCGCTATGAACTGACACCCGGCGGCAAGGTAGCACACCTGTTGAAACACTGGTAATCGGCTCCATTTTCAGAGTGCCGGCGACAGGTGATACAATGGTATTGGTCACACTGTCGTGACTCACCATAGCTTGATGAGCAGAAGAGGGAAGAACCGATGAATGAACGAATACGTGAAATTTTAAGCTGGTACGCCAGCGAGAATCCTGGCGTGCGCACAAACCTGGCGCGAATGCTCAATCATGGTCGCCTGGGTGGTACCGGTAAAATGGTCATTTTGCCGGTTGACCAGGGCTTTGAGCATGGCCCCGCGCGCAGCTTCGCGCCTAACCCTGTCGCATATGACCCTCGCTACCATTTCCAGCTTGCCATCGAAGCAGGCTGCAATGCCTATGCCGCGCCGCTAGGTTTTCTGGAAGCGGGCATGTCTGATTATACCGGGGACATTCCCCTGATTCTCAAATGCAACAACCATGACGTACTTAATGACGAGCGTGATCCGATATCCGCCATCACTTCTGGCGTAGGTGATGCGCTGCGCCTGGGCTGCGTCGCCGTTGGCTTCACCATCTATCCAGGGTCAACCGAGCGTACCGAAATGTACCAGCAGTTGCGCGAGCTTACCGAGGAAGCCAAAGCCGCCGGGCTGGCCGTTGTGGTGTGGTCCTATCCTCGCGGTAGTGGCATCAGTAAAGAGGGCGAGACCGCCGTTGATGTTGTGACCTACGCCGCGCAAATTGCTGCGCAGTTGGGCGCGGACATTATTAAGGTGAAGGTGCCAGGTGCGAAAGTCGAACTGGCCGAGGCGCAAAAAGTCTACCAGAAGTACGAGATTCCCATCTCGACCGGCGCTGATCGTGTGCGCAATGTCATACAGAGCGCTTTCGATGGCCGCCGCATCGTCATCTTCTCCGGTGGCGCGACCGCAGCCGACGAAACGTTCTTTGAGGAAGTACGCGCTATCCGCGATGGCGGCGGTTTCGGCTCCATCATAGGCCGCAACTCGTTCCAGCGCAAAAAGCCCGACGCCCTCAAATTCCTCGATACCGTAATGGGCATTTACGAAGGCTCGATTCAATAAGACGTAGTGACATAAACCAGGGCGGCAGTGCCGCCCTGGTTTATGTCACTACGTCTTATTGAAGTATAGAAAGGACATCCCCCTTATGACATCACCCCGCAAAATGACGATTGATGACCTCTGGACGCTCGATGAAATTGGTACCATCGCCCTTTCTCCCGATGGCAGGCGGGTGGCTTATGTGGTGCATAGCGACGATAAGGAGAAAAATGAGACGCGCAGCGCGGTCTGGCTGCTGCATCTCGACAAGCAGGGCGGCGCGGTGGGTTCGCCGCGCCAGTTGACGAGCGGCACCAGACATGATAATGGGCCGGCATGGTCGCCCGATAGCAGGCGCTTGCTCTTCCTGTCAGACCGTGAAGACGGCAAGCAACTGTGGCTGATCGATACTGATGGAGGCGAGGCCAGCAAACTGACTGCTATGCTGCGCGGCGTGGGCGAAGCGGCATGGTCGCCTGACGGCCAGTGGATCGCTTTTACGGCAATGGCTGCCGCCGGTGATGATGACGATCTGCTGACAGGGCGCAAATCGCTCAGCGCCGATGAGAGGAAGCAACGCCAGGAGGAGGAGCGTACTCGCCTGCGCACCGTTACCAGGATTTTCTATCGCATGGATGGGCGCGGCCTCTTTGATAAATTCCCGCATGTATTTGTTATGTCCGCGCCTGCGATGGGCGCGAGTTCCATCGATGCCGCCACGATTCGCCGCCTGACCTCTGGGGATTATGGATATGGCCTGCCAACATGGACTCCTGATAGCCAGCATATCGGCGTCTTATGCAATCGTAACGATGACCGCGATGATGATCTTGTGAATGATCTCTGGTTAGTAGAACGTGAAAGCGGTGAGGCGCGGCGTCTCACCGATGCCTCACTGGAGATCAGCAGCTTTGCCTGGTCGCCTGATGGTCAGCAAGCGATGCTGGTAGGCAGTAAGGATATGCGCATCGCGGGAACCTCCAACTCTCACCTGTATATGGTCGCACACGAAGGTGGCGCGATACGCGATATGAGCGCAGCGATTGATAACAATGCCAGCGTGTCGGCTTTCTGCGGCTTTGGCGCTGCGGGTATCTACAGGCCACAATGGAGCACGGATGGTGCGCAAGTCTATTTCCTGGTGACGGAACAGGGCTGCATCAACGTCTACCGCCTCGATATTGCTACTGGCGAGACGACGCGCCTGACTTCTGGCGAGCAACTCATCGCATACCTGGCCTTATTGCCTGGCGAACATGGTCTCTTACTGGCTCAGGCTCAACCAGCAGACCTGTGGGATATTTGCTATGCTCCACTTACCGCAGGCAGCATTGATACGCCAGAAAAACTTACGCAACTGAACGACGCGCAACTATCGCAACTGGCTTTGAGCGAACCGCAACGTATAACGTATCAGGGCGCGAACGGCGAGGAAATTGAAGGCTGGGTCATGCTGCCCGTTGGCGCGAAACGCGGTGTGCGTTATCCACTGGCCGTCAGGATACACGGCGGCCCACAATCGGCCTATGGCGTGGGCATGAATCCCTATCACCAGTTGATGGCGGCTCATGGTTTCGCGGTCTTCTACTGCAACCCGCATGGCAGTACCGGACATGGGCAGGACTTCATGCGCCAGGTTGAAGGCGACTGGGGAGGCTGGGATTACCAGGATATTATGCGCGGTGTGGATGAATGCATTGCGCGAGGCATTGCCGATCCACAACGGTTAGCGGTTTCCGGCTATAGTTATGGCGGGTACATGTCGATGTACGTCATCGGACAAACCGATCGCTTCAAAGCAGCGGTGCCGATGGCTGGCATCTCCAACCTGGTTTCGTTTGTCGGAACCTCCGACATCGGCTTCTGGCAAGCTGCGCAATCGCGTGGCTATCCCTGGGAGAGCGAACACGCCGCCTACTATCACGAGCGTTCGCCCCTCAGCCATGCCAGCAAGGTGACGACCCCCACGCTTTTTGTGCATCCTGAGAACGATTTGCGCTGCCCCATCGAACAAACCGAGCAATTCTACATGACGCTCAAAATGATGGGACATGTCCCCGTCGAGTTCGTGCGCGCTCCCGGCGCGTGGCACGTCGGCACCGCCAAACCCGCGCAATACATCGAATACTGGAAGATTATGCTGGACTGGTTCGAGAAGTACATCGAGATTCGCGCTGAAGAATATGAGCAGTAAGTAACAGGGTTTCTCAAAACTCGCCCTCTTTGGACGGTACTAAAGCCGCTCTGTGTATTGCATTGGAGTGCGATCGCCATTAGTAGTGCAAGACCAGCCACTTCCACAGTTCAATCACGCTGTGAAAGCTAATGACAAGTATCGCAAGGCAGGCCAGGGAGATGTGGATATAACGCCACATGCGTATGATGAGGCGGGCGTGCTGCTGGCGTCGCAACGACTCCCCAAGCAGGGCGCGTTCGCTCAGTATCTCGTAGACCTGCTGAAAGTCGCTGACCTCGCGCGGATTCAGCACAGGCAGGGATGTGGGGAGCGCGGCCTGCCACTGTAAGGCATCCTGGCAGAATTGCTGGAACGGGGCCGATTTGCCCGCGCTCAGTCGCTCCACCTGCAACGAGAGTTCAAACAGGCGTTCCTGCACCGAACGGTTGATGCCCACTCCGTTTGTGTCTGCTTCGGCGGCAATCACGCGCGCCTGCCACCTATCGAACAGGCGGCCAATCACGCCCGTTACGACCAGCAGGATCAAGGCGAAGAGAGCAGAGGTGCCGAAATAGTATTCGGTGAAGCGCGTTTTTGTCCATTCGAGATCATGCGTGATCGTCTGGAAGTTCTCATGCATACCGGCAATCAGGACACTGATGATGCCAAACCAGACATGCAGCCATAACCAGCTTTGCACCTTCCCGGGCAAGCTGCGCACAAAACGGCGGCGCAAGGTATAAGCTGCTACCGCCAGCACCAGCACAAAAGCGACCACCCCGAATTGCCGGAAGGGAGCGTTATACGGACCAGGATAAAGCTGTACCGCAATCGCGTTGCGATACAGCCAATATACCCAGCCAAGTGTGAGAAGCGAAAGTCCCAGGAAGAGCCAGTTCCATTTGGAACCGGGCGTTTTCCAGATGCGCCTGACCGCGCGTAGTTGCACCGGTGATTTATTAGCTAGAGCCATATATCTATCCTTTTTCGTTTCCAGGGCGGGAGCCGGGGTTCGGATACCAGTTCCTCCGCTATACGGTTTATGTGACCGCTTCATGGTAGGGGTCGGGCTTGTCCCTGCCCTGACTTCTTATCGTGTGCGCCGTTGCAGAATCTCTTCGGTTGAGCCAAAGAAATCCGTGGGTTGGATGCGTATTGCCGCGCCTGTCGGACATGCCTGCACACACGCCTGGTCGCCATATCCAGCGCACAGGTCGCATTTAATTGCCACCTTTTTGCGCATTTCGTCGTAGCCACCGCGCGCATGGGTGATATTGATGGGGCCAGGAGCGGCGTAGTTCCCACCTGCCGCGTCCACGCTTACTACGGGTAAGGTTCTACGGGCGCGTTCTTTGCCCGCGCCCTTGATGAAAAATTCGCTGAAGCGTTGCCAGGATGAGCGAGCTGCTACTTCGTCCTCGATCTGCACGATGGAGATCGCGCCATAGGGACAGCGTTCGGCGCAGATGCCACA
>DASTKD010000348.1:0-3166 GCA_035716135.1 Ktedonobacteraceae bacterium | reverse complement strand
TGCGCCCCGTCCCTTTCATCGAGCTACACGGAACGGGTGATAGAGTTGTTCCGTATGGAGGATCTTTAGCAAAGGGGTATCCGCCGATTACAAGCTGGCTGCGGCAATGGGTGCAACGAGATGGATGCACCGGCAACCCTGTCGTCTTCTTCGACCGGGCTAATGTTGTAGGTGAGAGGTGGACGCGCTGCCTGGATCATGTCTCGCTCGTGCATTACATGATTGGTGGCATGGGACACATGTGGCCGCGCCACCTCGTCATCCATTTCCGGGGCCAATTAACCACTCTGGATGCCTCCACTATCATATGGGCATTTATGCGTAACTATTCTTTGCCGCCAAATGGTCTCAAAGCCTGAGACGCGATAGGCTCATTTGTGCTGCGAAAAAAGCCAGGGATAAAAGTCCGTGACGAGCAGGGGGCCACCGTTCAAGCCGTAGACAAACCCCCATACTCCATGCCCCTGACCGGGAAATTCCGTATAGCGCGGGCTACCTCCGACGGCCTTGATAGCCGCGACCATGTCGCGGGAACCGGTCACGGGTACGGTCGTATCCGCCGAGCCATGAAAAGCCCAGATGGGCAAGTTCTTCAGCAGAGCCGCTTTTGACGGGTCGCCTGCCCCCGCGATAGGAGCCGCCGCCGCGAAATAATTGGGCCAGCGCTCGATGGCATCCCACGTTCCATAGCCTCCAAGCGAGAGGCCAGTGACATACAGGCGATTTGCATCGATGCCCATATACTCTTTTTGCAGCGCGTCAAGGGCCTCTTTAGCATCAAGAAGTCCAGTGGACGGTTGCGCGGGCTGGCTGTAGGAGCCGCCATGTATAGGAACGTTGACCCAGTTCTGTCCGGTACTGAGCTGCGGCACGACGACGAAACACGGCCAGCGCTGTTGAATGCGCGGATTGCCGGGCGCGGCATAATCCGCGCTCCAAACAGTGGCGTAAGGATCGCTCAGCAGTACTTTCGCGTTCTGCTGAGGCGTGTTGGCAGGGTTACTTCTCTCGCCGCCGCCATGTAAGACCAGCACCAACGGGTATTTTTGCGCGGGATTATAATTTTGAGGCACGTAGAGATAGTAGCGCAGCGAGTTTCCCTGCGCGTCGGTAAACACACGCGTGGTATAGCCATAATACGTAGCCGTTGAAGTTCCCTCCGGGGAAGGTACCTGCTTCTGCTCCAATATCTCGCTTGACAAATTTTTTGTATGGATGAGCGAAGCAGCTTTAGATGAGCCGGGAGCGGCAGAAGCCGAGAATTGCAGGTATCCCATAACGCTAAAAAGCACGATAGCCACACACGTTGCTATAATTATGCTGATGAGAAACGTAACGGTTCCCTTCTTCATCGATCCCTTTCTAGCAGGCACGAAGGTTTCCACTCTATTTAGCATACCATATCATCACGGGACGCGCTGGGCCTGCTGCTCCCGGTTATGACTTTTCTCTTCCAGCGTGACCTTGATTGCTTGATCGAGCAAGGGAACTGGCGCTGGACGTGATACCCTATCCTTCTTTTGCGGACCTGCGCGACCCACGAGGCGGCTGGCGATGGGGATGTTCAGCAAGAGTATGCTTATAATTGCTGACCCACCGGCGGTTATGAGCCAGATAAGGACTACGCGCGCAGCCACAGACCATATCTCAGGCATGGCAGGCACAACCCATCTAAGCAGGGCTGATAAAATCAGCGCGTGTACGAGGTAGACGCCGAACGATGCATCCGACAATGTCCGCCAGAAACGAGCGCCACGCGGGCGTTTCTCCCGACCTGTCTTCATCGCCCAGCGGCAGGCCAACCAGAGCGCGAAAAGGATGATCGCCAGGCTATAAATGACCATAACCGGCTGTAGTACGGAGACGGCATAGCCCGCGAACTCTCCAAATACGCGCACCTGGAGCGTAAAGTGTATCCACAATGCCGCCAGACTTGCCACGAATACCCCTGTAACAAGTTTTCCGTGGCTAAGCAGAAAGGCTTTTATCTGCTGGAAGTAGAGAGCGGTCAGCCCACCCAGCACAAAATAGAACTGGTACATCAGCACGAAACGGTCTTGATACTCTAAAAAGAACTGCCAGAAAGGAGACAGGTGTGAAGAATTCCCTTGCAGCGCGTGAAAATCGAAGTAAAACAGCAGAAGCTGTAATACAAAGCTGATGGCGAGTACAATCCAGGGATGGCGCGCGCAGCGCCGCAAAAAGAGTAAAAAGAGCGGAAAGATCAGGTAAAATTGCAAAGTGAGCAAGATATAGTACAGTTGATAAGAGGCATTGCCAGTAAGAATATCAACCAGCGACGTCTGGAAAAGCACCTCTGGAGTTCTCACCTGCGTATTTACCAGAACGTAGATAATGCTCCATGCCACGTAAGGAAGCAGGGTACCGATGCCGCGTTTTTTCCAGAATTGTTTGAAGGGGAAGGCTTTGCCCCCATAGACATACACCAGGGCAAAGGCTGTCACAAAGAGGAACACCTCTCTGGTGAAGTGGAAGGCTTCAATGAAGGCATAATGAATCAGAGTGCTAAGCTCAGTATGGTTCAGGAGAACCGTAAAGGCCAGGACATGCACTGCTATTACGCTGAATGCAGTGCAGGCACGCAGCGGGTCTAATTCATATATATGCGGGCGTTTTGTTTGCTCTTTCATTCCATATCGCATCATTTCTCGGTCCTGTAACCCGTCGCTTTACCTGTCATCCTTCACTTTTTTGTCATCCTGAGCGCAGCGAAGGATCTGACTGGCCGCAGACTGAGATCCTTCGCTGCGCTCAGGATGACAATCCCAATCTTATTCGGTAATATTCATCAAGGCTGAGATCAACAATCCAGACATATTAACCGGTAGTTTGCTGTATCGCGGCACGCGCCTGTTCGCGCGCACGCAGCAAGCGCCGTTCGACCTTCCCTGTTGCATTTTTGGGCAGCGCATCGAGGATGACGAAGTCAACCGGGGCTTTCCAGGAACTCAGGTTTTGAGAAGCATAGTGGCGCAGTTCCCCGGCACTCTCGCTGTTCCAGTTATCGCGCACAGTGAGATAGGCAACCGGTTGCTCACCATAGACAGGATCAGGGCGTCCCACGACGGCGACCTCGCGCACAGCCGGATGGCCCTGAAGCACTTCCTCGATTTCGCGGGGCGCGATGTTCTCGCCCCCGCGAATA
>DASTKD010000347.1:0-7728 GCA_035716135.1 Ktedonobacteraceae bacterium | reverse complement strand
CCGATGGGCGCGGAGTCGCCTTCAGCAACCAGTATTTTGCGCAGCACGCCACTGGCAAAGGCTTCGATCTCGATATTGACCTTGTCGGTTTCGACCTCCGCCAGCGACTCGCCCTTTTTCACGGGGTCGCCCTCGTGTTTTATCCAGCGGAGAATCTTGCCTTCTTCCATTGTATCGCCCATCTTGGGCATTTCTACCGTTTTCATCGTGCTATTCCTTGTGTCAGGGCTGCCGGTACAATCGCTTTCACCGCCTTCACGATAGCGTTTTTGTCTGGCATCGCCAGGCGTTCCAGTGGCTTCGAGTAGGGCATGGGTACATCCGCGCCTGTTACGTGCTGGATGGGGGCGTCCAGGTAATCGAAGGCGAACTCGTAGATCAGCGCTGCCAGTCCCTGTCCCGTACCGTAGTATTTCCAACCTTCTTCCGCGATTACGACGCGGTTCGTTTTCTGTACCGAGTCTACCAGCAGGTCAATATCAATCGGTCGGATGCAGCGCAGGTCGATCACTTCGGCGTCGATGCCCTCTTTCGCCAGGTCTTCCGCCGCCTGCAATGTCACATGCAGCATACGCGAGAAGGTGATGAGCGTCACATGCTGCCCCTCGCGTTTCACTTCTCCACGATCCAGTGGGATGGTGTATTCGACGCCTTCATCCGGCACCTCGCCCTTGATGTTGTACAGCAACTCATGTTCGATGAACAACACAGGGTTGGGGTCGCGCACGGCGGATTTGAGCATCCCTTTGACATCATGGGGCGTGGCGGGCGCGACTACTTTCAGGCCGGGAACGTGCGCGTACATCGTCTCCAACATCTGCGAATGTTGCGCCCCGCGCTGCGCTCCGCCGCCGCCCGGCATCCGAATCACCAGCGGTATCTGCGGCTGACCCCCAAACATATAATGAAACTTGGCCGCGCTATTGATAATCTGATCGCTGGCGAGCAGGCTAAAGTTGATCGTCATCAACTCGAGGATGGGGCGCAGACCACCCAGCGCCGCGCCGATAGCTGTGCCGGTAATCACTTCTTCCGCCAGTGGTGTATCGCGCACGCGCTTCTCCCCAAACTCCTCGAATAGCCCTTTGGTGACGGCATATGTGCCGCCATAGCCGGCGATGTCTTCACCCATAATAAAAACGCGATCGTCGCGCAGCATCTCTTCGCGAATCGCCTCGCGTAGTGCATCACGATAGGTTAAAGTACGCATTCTCTCTTATTCCCTCTTCCTGCGGAACGCAAGCGCGGTGGAACCATCAACCATCACATCGGCATAAAGATCTTCCGGCGTCGGGTATGGGCTGTTCTCCGCGAACTCTGCCGCGTCTTCAGCAACCTGTGTCGCCCGTTCATCGTTCTTATCAAATTCCGCCTGCGTTGCCACGCCTTGCTCCAGTAATTTCTTCTCGAAGATACCGATGGGGTCGCGCGTGTTGCGCCACTGGTGTTCTTCCTCGCGTGTCCGGTAGTAGGCGGGATCAGTCATGGAATGACCGCGAAAACGGTAGGTCTTCACCTCCAGCAGTGTGGGGCCTTCACCATTACGCGCGCGTTCTACGGCGCGTTTGACCGCCTCGTACACGGCGATTACATCCATGCCATCAACCTGCTCGCCCGGCATATTATGCGCGGCGGCGCGTGGCATCAGCGAATCGACCGCCCACGCCTTCTCAACGGCCATGCCCATCGAGTACTGGTTGTTTTCGCAAATAAAGACAACCGGCAGCTTCCACAGTGATGCCAGGTTCAGCGATTCATGGAACGCGCCCTCATCGACCGCGCCGTCGCCAAAGAAACACATCGTTACGCGCGGCTCTCCCAGATATTGCGCCGCGAAAGCCACGCCCGCCGCCATCGGCAGTTGCGCTGCCACAATGGCGTTGCCGCCAAACATTCCCCGTTCGTTGCTCCACATGTGCATGGAGCCGCCTTTTCCTTTGCTGCAACCGGCGCTCTTGCCGAAAAGTTCAGCCATCACCGCTTGCGGCTCGATGCCTTTCATGATGGCGTGACCATGTTCGCGGTAGCTCGACAACACCCTGTCTTGCGGCTCCAGCGTTGTGATGCTTCCCACACCTACCGCCTCCTGACCGATGTACAGGTGCATGAACCCACCTATTTTCCCGCGTGTATACTCTTCCGCGCACTTCTCCTCGAAGCGCCGTAGAAGCGACATCCTATAGTGCATTTCCAGCAGTTGTTTTCGGGTCAGCCCCGCCAGAGTCGCGTTACTAATTGCCATGAGCCTACTCTCTCTTCATATGTACAATCACCAGACGTACCTGTAAAACCTCATCCTCACATCATTGTGATCTCTCTGTGGTCTATTTTACTCCAGGAAGCGAGGTTATGTATAGCCTTTGGGATGAATTAACATAGTTGTCAGAGCAGCATCATTATGAGATACTAACATCATTGGATTGATATGAGAGAGGCAAGATTCACATTGCCAGTCGTACAATGTATGTGGATGACCCCCGGACGGCAATGAGGTCGAGTTTATTTGCCGGGCAGCGCCTAATTGACACATAAAGGATGAATGTAAACATATGACAACAGTAACAAATCTTCCACACTGGGATATGAGCGTCGTTTATCCGGGCCTGGAATCGCCGGAGTTTCAAGCGGGGTTCGCGCGCGTTATAGCGGATATTCAGGAGCTGGCGCAACTCTTCGATGCCTGCGCCGTTCAGAAGCAGGAAGCGCTTGACACCAACGATGAGACCATCAAGCATTTTGAAACCGTCTTACAGCGCTATAACGAGGTGCTGGCGGAAAACAAGACGCTCAATACCTACATCTCTTGCTTCGTCACTACCAACACGCTCGATACGCTGGCGCAGGCCAGGATGAGCGAACTACAACAGGCTAGCGTCACGCTCTCGCAGCTTGGCACGCGCTTCACCGCCTGGATTGGTTCGATGGACGTGGAAACGCTTATCGCGCGCTCGCATAGCGCCAGGACGCATACCTTCATGCTGCGCAAGGCGAAGACGCGGGCCGCGCACCTGATGCCACCAGCCGAAGAGAATCTGGCCTCGGAACTCAATGTGAGCGGCGGCACGGCCTGGGAAAAGCTGCATGGCGACGTGACCTCGCAACTTGTGGTTGCGCTGGACGTGCCGGGCCAGCCCAACGAGTTGCCCATGAGCATGGTACGTAATCTGGCCTATGACGGCGACCGCGAGACGCGCCGCCGCGCCTACGAGGCCGAGCTTGGCGGCTGGCAAAAGGTCGCCGTGCCTCTAGCGGCGACCATCAACAGTATCAAGGGCGAGGTCAACACGCTCAGCCGCAGACGCGGCTGGCAGTCATCTTTAGAGGCATCACTGCTGGATAACAACATCGACCAGCAGACACTGGATGCCATGATGACCGCCGCGCGCGAAGCGTTCCCCGATTTTCGTCGCTATCTGAACGCCAAAGCGCACGCGCTCGGCCTGTCGCGCCTTGCATGGTACGACCTCTTCGCGCCAGTGGGCAGCGAGGAGCGCGTATGGACCTTCAATGAGGCGACCTCCTTCATCGTCGAGCAATTCGGCGCGTACTCGCCGCGTCTCTCCGACTTCGCGGCCCGCGCTTTCCGCGAACAGTGGATCGATGCCGAGCCGCGCGCGGGGAAGGTCGATGGCGCGTATTGCACCTGGTTGCGCAGGGACGAATCGCGTGTCTTCGCCAACTTCAAAGCGGCCTTCGGCGGCGTCAGCACGCTGGCGCACGAACTGGGACATGCCTACCATAACCTAAACCTCGCGCAGCGTACCGTATTGCAACGCTCAACCCCGATGACCCTGGCAGAAACGGCCAGCATTTTCTGCGAAACTATCATCAGCCACGCCGCGCTGCGCACCGTTGGCCCACAGGAGCAGATAGCCATCCTGGAGGAATCGCTGCAACGCTCCTGCCAGGTTGTGGTAGACATCACCAGCCGTTTCCTCTTCGAGCAGCGCGTCTTTGAACGCCGCAAGGCGCGCGAACTCTCGGTTGACGAACTCAACAGCTTGATGCTGGAAGCGCAGCGCGAAACATATGGAGACGGCCTGGACGAGAACGCCCTGCACCCCTACATGTGGGCCATGAAGCCGCATTATTACGACAGCCACTACTCGTTCTACAACTACCCTTACATGTTCGGCCTGCTCTTCGGGCTTGGCCTCTACGCCCGCTATACGCACGACCCTGAGACATTCAAAAAGGGCTACGATGCCTTGCTCTCCAGCACCGGTCTGGCGGACGCCGCCACCCTGGCCGCGCAATTCGGCATCGACATCCGTTCAGCCGATTTCTGGCGTTCGAGCTTTGACATCGTGCGCGAAGACATCGCCAGATTTGAAGAACTCACGAGATAGACAGCATGTAAGGAATGTCATCCTGAGCGCAGCGAAGGATCTCTCGCCGTGCAAGTGGAGATCCTTCGCTGCGCTCAGGATGACAGGGCAAGAGCAGGATGACAAATAGCAAGCGACTCTGCCCTGCCCCGATCTAGACGCGCTGTTCCATCGCCAGTTCTTGCGCGAGGAAGTCGCTGAGCGGCTTGAAGCGGGGCTGTGTTAGCATGAAGGTGTGCAGCAGGGTGAGGACGCTGAACTTGCTGACTTTCCCTTTGCGTCCCAGCAACTCCAGGGTGACGCGAAATTCCGTCTTCAGCATCATTTCCTCTGTTTGCCCCTGACGAGCCATGCCGGGGCGCGCCTTGAGTTCACCGTAGATGCGCGCAAATATTCCTTCCGGCTCCCATGCCGTATTCTCCTCAATGGTTTCCATCGCATCGTCCACCACCTTTAGCAGGGTCAGCAACCACAAAAATAATGTGTAGGGACGCGATTGATCGCGTCCTCCCTGTGTCTCCGCTCGTTCGCTCGACGTGATCGTTTCCTCAACGTCAGGTGGCGGAGACACAAGCAGAGGCAGCAAGAGCATGGCAGCATCCGTCTCGTAGTTTTCAGGGATGAGTGTTATCTCATACCTGCGCCTGTCGCCTTGCGGCACCATTCCTTCGTCGAAAAGGAAACGCACCATCGATTTGAATTGCAAATGCACATCGGGGTTAAAACGCCAGGGCAGGATCACGCGACAGGTGTAAAATGGCTCATCCGAGCGGGCCAAAAGTTTGATCTGCGCCATCGGATTGAGGTGAATGATCCAGCGCCGCGCGCGTATAAGCACATCGCCGAACCCGTCTAATTGAGAAAGACGTCGCATGGTCTGGACGTATTGCTCGTGCAAATCATGTTCCTCACGCATGTAGGGCGCGGTAAACAGATCAAAATACTTGAGAGCGCGGGGAGCCGTGCTTTCCTGGATAGCGCCCAGGAAGTAACGTACCAGCGGCGTAAGAAACATCTCAAAGAAATGCAAATCGCGTACCGACATGCCCATCATTAATTGATGCGCCTTGTTTTCTCCACAAATGTACCACAGCGCATCGTGCATGAGACGGGGATAGTATTCGCGGTAAAATATGTGATAACCAGTATCGCGGAGGGCCGTATTCGGCTCCTCTCGCCGCTGTCCCTCGACCTGCACAGAAACCACTTTCCCCAGGCGCGCAATCAGCCTGCTATTGACTTCTTCGACGACCGGCAAGGTTGCCTTGACGGGATAATAGACAAGCAGGAAGCCGCCATTTTCTTCCAGTCGATAGACATCCGCCTGAAATTCAAGCATGGTTTCTGGCTGTTGGGGATGGGCAATGGTGAGCGGGTACTCCCATTCTTGTTCAGGATAGACAGAGGCAGTTTCATACAATTCCGCTCGCGCCGGGTCGGAATGCATGGCGGCGATAAAAGGCGCGTAGGTTGTTGCCTGGCTCTGCGCGTCCTGCCGCTTCACAATGGCTGAGCGTTTAATGTAAAATTCCCTGTTCAGCTCAGCCGGGATGCGGTGAAATTGTTGAGCCGCCATCGTAAAAGCGTTGACGCCCAGGAAACGTTCGGGGTGAAACGGCTCGTCCTCTTTCAACGCGCCCCACAACCATAAGGCCAGAGGATTGACACCGCAAATATCACCATGCAAGTTGAGAAATAAGGTGGGATAGGCGTCACGCAAAGCTGCGATCCCCAGCGACTGCTTGACGCGAGGATAATCAATGTAGGCCACGTCTTTCCAACTCCTCTTCAATCTAATCACCAGGGCGCGGACAAAGCAACGCTACGGTCTGGTGTATGTGAATGACATTGCGGATTGCATTATAACATAGAAGCGCATAAATACAAAAATTTCGGCATTTCAGATAGAAAAATAGCCAGATTGTCTGTAGGCGGCAGGGCTGGTGGATGATTACAGTAGTAGGTGAAAGGCGACCGCAAGGGTCGCCTCTACTATGAACGTCTTCTCTCGTGTGACCGCATCATAGTAGAGGCGACCCTTGCGGTCGCCTTTCACCATTGTCTTTCCTGGCAATCATTCATAAGTCCTATTTAAAGGCGAGAACACTCACTGACTATCTGGCTATTGGATGCGTTCGATGATGGTGGCGATGCCCTGCCCGACGCCGATGCACATGGTCGCCAGGCCGAAACGCCCGCCGCGCCGTTCCAGTTCGTGCAGCAACGTGACCACCAGCCGCGCGCCGCTACATCCGAGCGGGTGTCCCAGGGCGATAGCGCCTCCGTTGACGTTGAGTTTTTCTTCGTTGATTTCGAGTTCGCGCATACATTTCAGGGATTGTACAGCGAAGGCTTCGTTCAGTTCAACCAGGTCGATGTCCGAAATACGCAGTCCGGTGCGTTGCAACACTTTGCGCGTGGCGGGAATGGGTCCCAGCCCCATGTAAGCGGGATCGACGCCTGCTACGGCTGAGGCGACGATGCGGGCGCGCGGGCGCAATCCCAATTCTTTTGCGCGTTGCAGTTCCATGAGGACGAGGGCTGCCGCGCCGTCGTTGATGCTAGACGAGTTGCCAGCCGTGACGCTGCCTTCTTTGCGGAAGGCGGGTTTGAGGACGGCCAGCTTTTCGAGCGAGGTATCGGCTCGTGGCTGCTCATCGATGGCGACGACGATAGGCTCGCCTTTTTTCTGGGGAATGCTCACAGGGACGAGTTCGTCCTTGAAACGTCCAGCCTGTTGCGCGGCAACGGCGCGTTGATGGCTGCGCAGCGCGAACGCATCTTGATCCGCGCGACTGATTTTCGTGCGTTCCGCCACATTCTCGGCGGTTTCGCCCATACTATAAGGATGGTGCATACTTGCCAGTTTGGGATTGATGAAACGCCAGCCCAGCGTGGTATCTTGCAGGTTCATGCTGCGACTGAACGCGCTATCGGTCTTGCCAAGCACAAAGGGTGCGCGCGTCATACTCTCAACGCCGCCCGCGACGAAGGTATCGCCTGAACCAGTCTGGATGGCCTGAGCCGCGCTATTGACAGCCTGCAAGCCCGACCCACACAGGCGATTAATGGTCTGCCCGGCCACTTCCACCGGCAAACCCGCCAGCAACAGGGCCATACGCGCCACATTACGATTATCCTCCCCGGACTGATTGGCGCAGCCGAGAAGCACATCTTCAATACTCGCGGGATCAACATTGGCGCGGCGCACCGCTTCAGCGATGACCAGCGCGGCCAGGTCGTCGGGGCGCGCGTCTTTCAAACTGCCCGCGTACCGCCCGATGGGTGTGCGTACTGCTGAGAGGATAACGGCTTCTTGCATGATTGTGTCCCCTGTGTGTTTGAGCCGGGACACCCACGAGGGGTGTCCCTACATGATATTATTTCCCCTTAAAGTCCG
>DASTKD010000346.1:0-13744 GCA_035716135.1 Ktedonobacteraceae bacterium | reverse complement strand
CTGTACCATCTGCCGCAGCGTCTGTGGCTGGAAGCTCTGGTTGCGTATCTGCCTGCCAGCGTCGCTACTCGAACTGGCTCCGCTGGTCTGCGCGAAGACAGTTCCCACGATAGCCACCGTGAGCAACAGGATGCAGAGGAGGGCAATACGCTTTGAAATGGTAATCCTTAACATAGTCATCCCTTCTTATCTAACCGCCCCGGCACAACACGCTCGCCAGGGACAGTACATTGTGTTAGTGCAAGCGTACTGTTTTCTCCCTGGCGAGACATGCGCAAGATTACCCATATTTTCTTTTGTGGATTGTCCTTGCTTTACATCCTTTCCTCATGAATGAGATGGATCGACAGACTTACTCGATCACAACGGCTTTCACCGAATAGACCGAGGGCAGGAAATCCGCGATGATATGCCAGCTATCACCGCGATCTGCGCTGGCAAAGACCTGGCCGGTGTTCGTGCCAACGTAGATTCCGCAGGGATCGAGCGTATCCGAACACATCCCGTGGCGTAGGACGCCCAGGCGCACACCCTGTCCAGCGGGCAGTCCCTCGCTCAGTGCCTCCCACTGCTCGCCGCCGTTCTTTGTGCGGTAAACATTGAATTGCTCGCTGACGTTGTTGCGAGCGTCATTTTCCACGATGACGAAGACAGTATCCGGGTTGTGGGGATCAAGCGCGATAGGGAAGCCAAATTCGGAGGGCAGATTGTGCTGGATATCTATCCAATCATCGCCAGCGTTGACACTCTTGTAGATGCCACAGTGGTTTTGCTGGTAGAGTACATCCGGCTGTGTGGGATGCTGTATCATGCGGTGAAGGCACTGCCCGAACTCCGGGTAGATGTCCGGCTGAAAGCTGGCGCGCACGTTTTTGTTGAGGAAGACCCAATTTTGGCCGCCATCGTCGGTACGCATACAGCCAACCGCTGAAATACCTACCCACATGCGTTGTGAATTGCTGGGATCGACCACAATGGTATGCAGGCATAGCCCACCAGCGCCAGGATTCCAACGATCGCGCGTCTGGTGATTGGCAAGGCTCTCGTTTAAGCTCCAGTGAACGCCATTATCGGTACTAACCCACAGGTTGGCCGGGTCAATTCCCGCGTAGAGTGTACCAGGTTCGTTGGCGCGTCCCGGCTCAATGACCCAGATGTTTTCGAGTTTCTGCCCACTCTCCTCGGAGAACTGGATACCCTGTTCTGGATCGTGCCATGTCTGCCCAAAATCATCACTGTAACGTAAAAACGTGCCGAAGAAGTCACCATTATCGGCGGCGAACATCCTGTGACCACTACGCTGATCGAGAGTCGCATAATATGTGCGACGACCAGGTAGCTCTGTCGCATTGACCTCCCAGCGCTTGCGATCACGCGAGGAAAGCAGAAAAAGGCCGCGTTTGGTGCCAACAAGCACCAGCACTGTCCCTGGCGTAAAGTTCGTAGTTTCGCTCATGAGAAGACCTCCTATTGATGCAGCAACGATGTCTCCATAACTACACTATCAAATCAGCCGCCGGCAACCGATTGTAAAATGTGGATAGTAGCTCCATCGCGCACCGGTGTATCCAGCCCCTGAAGATAGCGGGTATTTTCGCGGTCAACAAAGATGTTGACATACTGGCGCAATTCGCCCGTTTCATAACAGAGGTTGAAGCCCAGTCCAGGATAATCATGTTCAAGCGCGGCAATGATTTCGCGCACATTTTGCCCGCAAACCCTGACCGATGCTCGATTATCCACTTTTTCCCGCAGCGCGTGTGGCAGGATCACCAGCGCGCACGGCGTATCCGCCGGTAAATCCATAGAAAACCCTCCAACATACATAAACTCAGTTCGTAGTAACAATTGGACTTAGAACAAGTATACTATAGCTTTGCCATATGTACAAGGTTTTGGGAATATTGTCCCTGTAAAAGTGAGGGAACACACTAGCATCTCGTGTTTCAGAGTGTCTATAATGATCATCAGGCAGAAACTTGCTTGAAAAAGCATTTTCGGATAGGCTCATAATGGAGGAATTCAGAAAATGGACATCAAAAGAAGTGGTTCACAACCTTCCGGCAAAGGACCGGCCGAGTACTTTACCGGCATGGTACGTATTGATCCCCTGTTTGAGGCACCCGCTCCAGCCCGTGTGGTTGGTGCCAGTGTGACGTTCGAGCCTGGTGCCAGGACAGCATGGCACACTCATCCGTTAGGCCAAACGCTGATCGTGACGGCTGGCTGTGGCCGGGTTCAACGCCGGGGTGGTCAGATTGGGGACATTCGACCAGGCGATGTGATCTGGTTCGCGCCGGGGGAGAAACATTGGCATGGCGCTGCACCAAATACAGCGATGACCCATATCGCTATTCAGGAAAAGCTCGACGGCAAGACCGTAGACTGGATGGAAAAGGTCAGCGACGAACAATACCAGGCGTGATCAAAGGTCACAAATTTTTTCAGGAGGTATATTAATGGCCGCTATAACTCAAAAGGAAAAGGCGATTCAGTTCCGGCAGTTGCACACAGATCCAGATATGCTTGTTTTGCCAAACGCCTGGGATGCCGCCAGCGCGCGCATCCTCGAACAGGCCGGATTTCAAGCTATAGCTACTACCAGTTCCGGGGTAGCGGCCTCGCTCGGCTATCCCGATGGACAGCACATTAGCCGTGAAATGCTGCTTAGTGTCGTGGAAAACATCACGCGTGTGATTGCATGTCCCGTCAGTATTGATCTTGAGGCTGGCTTTGGAAATACTATCGATGAAGTTGCGAAGACAGTCAAAGCTATTATCAAGGCAGGAGCGATTGGTATCAATATTGAGGATACGACAAAGCAGGGACGGCCTTCTCTGGTTGATATAGCTTACCAGGTGGAACTGCTCAAAGCCATTCAGGAGGTCGCCGCTTCAATGGATGTGGCACTGGTCATAAATGCGCGTACCGATATCTATCTCTTACCAGGCGATGATGCCGCCAGCCGTTTTGAGCAGGCTGTAGAGCGCGCAAACGCCTACTTGCAGGCGGGAGCGGATTGCGCCTTTCCCATCGGTGTCAGCGATGCTCCGACCATTGCGCGGCTCGTCAAAGCCATTGCCGGGCCAATCAATGTCATCGCTGGTTCACCAGCGCCGGACTTATCCGAACTTGCGCGGCTGGGAGTAGCGCGAGTCACATTTGCTTCCGGCCTGATGCGTGCCACGCTGGGACATTTACACCACATTGCGCGCGAACTGCTTACGCATGGAACGTATTCGAGCATGGACGAGCATATGCTTGATGGCAAGGGTTTCCGTTCGCTCTTTGAAGCAAGATAGCCAATCTGGATAAGAAGCACTTGACAAATTGCGATTTCATGCGGTGAACATAGGGCGAGACAGAAGATATGCGTAGACATCGTCACCTTCGTCGTCGAGATAGCGTTCCCCGCGCGCATAGCCTCGTTTCTCCCAGAAGGCCATGGCTGGAATATTATGTACCATAACAGCAAGCGCTATCTGTCTGATCTCAGGAGAGGAGAAGAGATGGGTTTCCAACAAGGTAGCAGCTTCCGAGCCATAGCCGCGCCCCTGAAATGCGTACCGGATGACCAGTAGATCGATCCAGGCCGTAGCAGGTGAGGGGAGCAGGGCTGTCTTGGCGACACCGATGAGTGCCTCTGTCTGGTCAGCGAGACGCCAAATAACTCCACCGGGTGAGTGCCTCTGTCTGGTCAGCGAGACGCCAAATAACTCCACCGGGCTGGTTGAGCGTTCCAAGCATATCGGCCTGCACCTGGGCAAGTGTCAGATCAGAGGCATGTCTGCTCCATTGGTTAAACTGCTTATCTCCATTAAAAGCTGGCAACAAGACAGGTGCTTCCTCGATGGTGACACTCGTGAGTACCAGATGTTCTCCGTGCAATTCCATAAATGACGCTCTTTTCCTTTACCTCCACAACGTGGTAAGGTCTGTGTACTGGTTCGCATCCGTGTTTCACTCAAAAGAGAGCATTGATGATGGTTCAGTTCAACCCATTCCGTTTCTTCTCTTTTTGAGAAAACACGCGCGGTTTAGCGCTTATTCCACTGGACAAGTGAGACTTGCAAGACAGCAGCATATTCTGCGAATTACAGAAGAAACTACGTTTCCACTAATGCATATTATCATACACGTTAAATCAGGTGTGCTATACTACAGGGCAGACAGCAATGTTTCTGTCCAACTCATGAAATGCTATACGAACACTGTTGAAATCGACTCACCGTCATTCCGTCAGTGCGAGAACAAGCGGCTGCTATCCGAATAACTAGCTCCGCTACAAATATAAAAAAAGCAGGCGAATTCGCTATAGTTCACCTTGCTATGTGTCGGAAAGTTGATAGCCTGACCAGCGCGATATATTCACTGATCGCTTGAGGTGAGATAGCGGAAGTGTACTCATCACTCCCCTGATCGATGAGTGTCATATTTTATCATGACTATAGGAAGTTTTGAGATGACGACGCTGTACTTGAGCTAAGGAGCGTAGAAGCGTATGGAACGCGAGAGTTCGCCGTTTGCGATCATTGTCTACGAGTCACAAGATCCTGCGCAGTGGACTCCCAGGGGCGATTCGGACGCCCCTCCCTGGGAGCGCTGCCTAGCAAACTTCCTGCGTCAGCTCTACGAGCGCAGTCGCAGCGAGCATACCGTCCGTGATTACCGGCGCACGCTGGTCACATTTTTTACATCGAGCGCACATGGAGGCCCTCCCAAACATCCCGAACACTATACACGCGAGGATGTCGAGGACTTTTTGCACCGACCATCCACCTCGCGTCGCAACGTTGGCGCTCCTCCCGCCACTGCTACGATGAATCAGCGCCTGGCTATCCTCTCTTCATTCTATAAGTTCGCTGCTACATTCACCGTTCCCGGCCTTGACGGTCGTCCGCGGCCTCTTCTGCAAACGCCCAGTCCAACGTTGGGTCTACGACACAACCGCCCGAACCGGACGTACCGCGCCTTCTCGGATGAGGAGCTTGATCGCTTCTTCGATGTAATCCCGACCGACACAGTCAAGGGACTGCGCGACCGGGCTATCTTCCTGCTCTACTTCTGGACGGCGCGCCGCCGCGAAGAGATCGCTCGCCTGCGCTGGGGCGACATTGAGCAGACCACCTTCGTCGATGATCGAGGAGGGCGCAGGCAGGGCTGGCGCTATCGCTTCTATGGCAAAGGGAAGCGCGGGCAGGAAGATTGGGCAGAACTCCCTGGCCCTTCTAAACAGGCCATCGACCGTTACCTCGTCGCTGCTCGTCGCATAAAGTCTATGCGCCCCGACGATCCGCTCTTTGTGGCGATTGGTCCTGAACAAGGTGGTGGGAAGCCAGGAGTCACGCTCCCACCTGATGATCATACTCCGTTGACAAGCCGCGCCATTGCCCATGCGCTCAAACAATATGCACGCCAAGCAGGTATTGATGCCGGGAGGCTGTCTATTCATTCCTGGAGACATACCGCAGCGCAACAGCGCTACCAGGCAGGAGAAGATGTACGCTCACTCCAGCGACTCCTCCGCCATAGCAATATTGCGACCACCGACATCTATATCCGAGGGCTTATAGGAACGGCTGACCCAGGCGCGAGTCTTCTTGAGGGACGCTTCGCTCATCTCTCCGGTAAGGAAGACGGCGCAAGTGGCGAGTGAACAAATAGCAACCTGTTAAATCCGGGCCATCTCCTGCACAAAGAGTACCAATTGCTCCATATCATTCAGCGCTCGCGCTGCTACAGCGCTGCCATTATGCGGCACATTAGCCAGCGCTTCATATGCTAACCGGCATTGCTCGGCCAAAAACTGGCGGCAGTACATTTGTGTTCCGGTACGTACAAAGATTGCCAGTATCTCTTCAACCTGTTCTCTCGTGACAGCCGATTCCTGCATATAGACCGCGCGCAAAAATTCCTGGTCATGCGCATTTGCCTGTTCCAGTGCATGTAAGACAGGCAGGCTCTTTTTGCGACGATAGATATCGCCCGCTACAGTCTTGCCCGACTCTGTCGTACTCGCCCAAACGCCAAGCAAATCATCACGCACCTGAAAGGCCACCCCCATTGCATTACCAAAACCGCGCAGACGAGCAATCGTCTCCTCATCGCGCGTTCCCAGCAGCGCACCCATCTCCGCGGCACATCCCATCAATGTCCCCGTCTTGCGTCTGATCATATCGCTATACATCGAAACAGAAATATCCTGGTGAGCCTCAAAGCTGATATCAAGATATTGCCCTTCTGTGAGTATCAGGAATGAGCGGTCAAGCGCCTCACCCAGGCGCACTGCAATAGCCTCTTCGACTCCCTCGTCTACTACCCGCCAGAGTGTCAGGCGCGCCAGTGCAAACATCCCATCACCGGCAACAATCGCCTGCGGTACACCCCACTGCTTCCACAGCGTCGTGCGATGATGCCGTTTAGTATCTCCATCTTCGATATCATCGTGAATCAGCGTGAAATTATGCGTGAGTTCTATAGCTACCGCCGCTGGCAAAGCATGGCGCAAGTAGTCCGAACTGGCGGTCTCACACTCCGCTCCAGCGGCTTCATAAGCCAGCAGCAGCAATGTTGGGCGCAACAACTTGCCAGGATAACCCACCACAGGTAAGAAGTTCGTATCTACCCAACCCAGATGATATTGCATCTGTCCATAGTAGTGCAGCACATCTGTTGTACCTGAGCGTAGCGCAACCTCACCTGCCTGTATTACAGCATGACGAAGCGCCTCCGTTATCTCATGCTGATAGCGTTGCAGCGTAGATTGAATAGTGGGTGATAATGTCATCAATAACTCCTCTAAGGATGTAATATGCATTTCATCGCCCGTAGCCCCTCTGTAAGTATAATATTGACACTAGCAGCCAGGCAACAAAAAAAGTATGATGAACATTAGTTTTTGCTTAGAGAAGTAGCGCCCCTTTGTGCGCTATGTCTACGTTCATCACTTATCAGGGCAAAACCCTCCCTGCATATCTACGCTTTACAGGCTCCCGCCAGTGCCATCGTCGGAAACACATGCCGGTACAGGTGGTAATTGATGTAGAAATCTCGCGGAAAGCCCGTACCCGTGTACTCCCGCTCTTCCCATGTGCCATCTACTTGAGTCTCGCGCAGGTACGTCAAACCACGCAGGCAGGCATCATGCTGGTGCAGCCCGGCCAATTGCAGGGCTAAGACTGCCCAGGCCGTTTGTGATGGCGTACTTTGCCCGATGCCTGCAAAAGAACTGTCTTCGTAAGAGTAGCAGGATTCGCCCCAGCCCCCATCACTATTTTGACGCTCAAGTAGCCAGGAGCAGCCCTTATTAAGCATATCCTGCACAGCGTACCCGTACCCACCATCTCGTAGCGCGGCCAGCGCTGAGATAACGCACCACGTCCCGTAGATGTAATTGACACCCCAACGACCGAACCAGGAGCCGTCTGGCCGCTGCGTATGCCGCAGATACTTGAGCGCCGCCTGTATGATTTGTTCCCTGTCTGGAGCATGTACATGTGCCAGCATTTCCAGCACATGCGCCGTGACATCTTCGGAGGGCGGGTCCAATAGCGCTCCAAAGTCAGCAAATGGTAGCCGGTAGACGATTGCTCGCGTATTGTCCTTATCGAATGCTCCCCAGGCTCCATTGCTCGACCTCATGACCAGCACCCAGCGCACAGCATGATCCACTGCATCCTGCACGGTTGTTTCTGCTCCGGCTTCGAGCAAAGCCAGGACGACGACCGCCGTATCATCGATATCTGGATAAACGTCATTCTCGAATTCAAACGCCCAGCCACCACACGGCACAGCGCCGCAACGCACTTGCCAATCGCCGCCTGTGAATATCTGCTCTTGCAGAATCCATTGCACCGCCCGTTTTATCGCCGGATGATCGCGCTTCATACCGGCACGGCGTAGCGCCAGGAGCGCCCAGGCAGTATCCCAGACCGGGGACATGCAGGCTTGAAAGCGCCACCCGCTCTCATCTTCTAGCGAGAAGACCTTGTGTCCCTCGATTCCCCGGCGCATGACCGGGTGATCGGTACTCATGCCCTCCAGATTCAGAGCGATCAGCGAGTACACCCAGGGTGGTTGGATACCTCCCCAACTTCCATCTGCCTCCTGCCGCTCCACAATCCAATCGACCACGCGACGCCGGGCGCGTGACCGACCCGGTTGCCACGGAAGAGCTTCATACAACTTGAGGAGCTTGTCGGTCCACCAGAAAATCCCTGATCCCGGAACGCGCGTGAGCAAGCGCTCGGTTCCCGGAACAACCAGTTCAGGCACACTACAATTCAGCGACCTTACCGGACGCCGGGAGATCACTATCAGCAGTGGTGCGATGGTACCACGCGCCCAGCAAGCGAAGTCGTAAAGGTTGAACGGCACCCTGGGCGGCAGGTAGATCAACTCCGGCGGCATACTGGGGATGCCAGACCAGGGGTACTGGCCGAAGAGCGCGAGCCAGATTTTGGTAAAGACCCTGGCCTGCGCTACCCCTCCCTGTTGGTGAATAATCGTGAGCGCTCGCTGCATTGCTTCGTTGCCGGGATCAACCCCGAGTACCTTGAGCGCGACATAGGCTTCGATTGTGGTACTCAGATCAGCAGGACCATCGAAGTAAAGCGCCCATGAGCCATCATCGCGCTGATTGCGCAGGATATGCCGGATAGCGCCGTCCCTGATTCGCTCCAGGCTGAGATCCAGGAAACATAATAGCAGGACGTGTTCTGCCGTCATAGTCACATTCGTTTCCAGCTCCCCGCACCACCAGCCCTCAACATCCTGATGATCCAGCAACCATTGCACTGCTTGATCCAACGCTTCTTTCAACCGGGGTTCCCCCACCTTGCCCGGCTTATTACTATCCATGAATCGGACCTTTCTGGAGAGAGAATGACGAATAGCACCAGTTCAGTTTGCTTTCCCTCGTTGAATATGTTAAGGTTTATATAAGCCTCATTTCTATTATAGCAAGAAATAGCTTCCTTCGGGGCTATCTTGAAATATAAGCTTGCAACGACACTACGCATTTACTGCCATGCGATCAGCAAGTTTGATCAGTGTATTCGTAAAACCAGCAATCCCTGATGATGGGACGCTTGCTTTGTCATGCAAACTACGCAGGGAATAGCACAATACCGTCCAGTAAACATATCGTTTGTCCAGGGGAGGAGAACGAACTATGGCGATCACACTCCGTCAGAATCTTCAGGTCGCAAAATACATCATCCAGCAGCGACTGAGGCATCATGAAAAGTTTCCACTTGTGTTACAGTTAGAGCCGCTCTACCAGTGCAACCTTGCCTGCGCTGGCTGTGGCAAGATACAGCATCCCCAGGATATTTTGGCGCGGCGACTTTCTGTTCAGCAATGTATCGACGCGGTTGAGGAGTGCGGCGCGCCAATCGTCTCCATCGCTGGTGGCGAGCCGCTCATCCACCGGGAAATCGATCAGATCACGGCGGCGTTGATAGAACGCAAACGCTTCATTTATCTCTGTACCAATGCCATTCTCATGGAGAAGAAGCTCGATAAGTTCAAACCATCCCCCTACTTCTCCTGGTCAATTCACATCGATGGCCTGAGAGAGCGCCACGATCAATCAGTCGACAGGCAGGGGGTATTCGATAAGGCGATCTCAGCCATCAAGGAGGCCCAGCGCCGGGGATTCCGTGTTACCACCAACACTACATTCTTCACGCAGGACGATGCGCGCAGCATCCGTGACGTACTCGACTTCTTGAACGACGACGTGCGGGTAGATGTCATGCAGATCTCCCCAGGCTATGCCTACGAGAAAGCGCCGGACCAGGAGCATTTCCTCGGCGTCGAGCGAACGCGCGAGGTTTTCCGTCAAGCCTTTGCCGATGGCAAGCGCAAGAAGTGGCGACTGAACCACTCTCCTCTCTTCCTGGACTTCCTGGAGGGCAAGGTCGATTTTTCCTGCACTGCCTGGGGTATCCCAAGTTATTCGGTGTTGGGCTGGCAGCGACCCTGTTATCTGATGGCCGATGGGTATGCTAGCTCCTATAAGGAACTAATCGAGACAACCGAGTGGGAGAAGTATGGGCGCGGCAAGGACCCGCGTTGCGCCAATTGCATGGCGCATTGCGGTTATGAACCTTCCGCGGTGACAGCCACCATGAAGTCGCCCCGTGAGTCACTACGAGCCACTGGCGATGTGTTGCGTGGCAGCCTGCAATCACTATTCACTTCAAAGTAGGCATTGCGCGAGGAGGTCGTGGGCGAGATGCGCAGGCTTGAGTGAATTTGGAAGGACGGCGGTGCAAAGATGATGGCTGAACAGTTACAGAGGATGACAGGAGCGGGCGATACGGTCTTCTTGACCGGGGCCAGCGGATTCGTGGGTAGCCACATACTTCGTGCCTTATTAGCGGCTCAGTATCGCGTGCGCGCGCTGGTGCGTCCGGGTTCCAGGCCACCGTCCCCACTCGAAGGATACACGGCTGTGCCGGGCGATGTACTCCACTCTGGTGATCTAGTTCAGCATATGGTGGGATGCCGCTACCTGGTACATGCGGCGGCCCTCTACTCCTTCTCGCCTGGTATGCATGACAGGATGTTCGCCACCAACGTGCGCGGCTGCGCCGGAGTGCTGGAGGCGGCGCACCGGGTAGGCATTGAGCGTGCTATCGTCACCTCAAGCTCGTCAACCGTAGGACCAAGCCATGGAGGACATCTGGCGACTGAGGATGACTGGGACGTTGAGGATGATTCCTCAGCATACCACAAATCGAAACTACAGCAAGCACGCATTGCGCTGGCGGCACGAGTACCGGTAGTTCTCATCTTGCCAACTGCCCCCATTGGGCCGGGAGATTGGAAGCCGACTCCTACGGGAAAGATGGTAGTAGACTTCATGCGCGGGCGAATCTTTGCCACATTAGGCGGGGGATTGAACGTAGTGGCAGTGGAGGATGTGGCTCAGGCGCATGTACTGGCGCTTCAATATGGGCGTCCCAGAGAGCGCTACCTGGTGGGTGGTGAGAATATCAGTCTGTCCCAGTTGTGGGAGCGGCTGGCTCAGATCTGTGGTCGCACTGCTCCAACCGTCCGCATTCCCTTTCCGTTGGCGCTTACTTTCGGTCACGCTGACGAGCTTCGCTGCCGGCTTTTTCGCAATGGGAAAGGTGGGATGGCAGCGCCGCTGATCCCCCTCGAGGGTGTTCGGATGGCTCGCCATCATATGTACGCCAGTTCTGCTAAAGCCCAATCCGAGCTTGGTTATGAAGCAACATCCGTAACCACCGCTCTGGAACGAGCAGTCCGGTGGTACCGTGACAACGGGTATGTCACTTAACAAGAATGGGGGATACCTTGAAGCATCATCACACAGCGTGTAGCTGGTACGCCTTATTGTTACACGGTGAAGCGTAGCATGGAGATTCTAGCGCCAACATTACTTGAGTACCTGGCAGTACGATGCACACTCCCCCGCATTCGGGCTAAGTGGGTAGGAGTGCGATTAGCACGCTGGAAAGGGGCGCGTCAGGGTTCCATCGTAGTAGTGTGTGGCCTGGCAGGGGCGCTCGCACCCGGACTGCCTCCGGGAACCATCCTGATACCCGACCGGATTGGCCTTGCTGATGGGAGCATTGTGGATTGCGATCCTGCTCTTGTCCAGGCACTGGTGGAAGCCGCGCGCGCATTACACTTTCGCTTTGACACCAGACCGCTACTGACTGCCCAATCTCTGATTGTCGGCGATGATCGTGACGATTGGTGCCAGCGGGGCTTCGTAGCTGCTGACATGGAGACGGGCCTTCTCGCAGGGCAAAACTTGCGCATGGCGACAATACGGGTCGTACTGGATAGTCCAGAATATGGCATCTCCTCGGACTGGCTGCAACCCACGAGGGCATTGCTACAGCCATCGCTCTGGCGGGAGTTGTTCTGGCTCAGTCGTGTGGCCCCTCGCTATGCGTTGCGAGCAGCGCATGTGCTGAAAGTCGGGCTTGGCTCCGGGACAGGCGGGATGTTTGCTGAGTAAAGGTAGGATAACGAAGAGTGGAAAGGACTATTACTTTTTCGACCGAGGAAGGAGCTGACACAGTGATCATTGGTAAAGATGCACTAAACGTGCTAAAAGAAACCAGCCGAACATTCTTTATCCCCATAAGCCGCTTGCCAGATGAACTGCAAGATGCGGTCATGTCGGGCTACTTATGCCTGCGTGCTATCGATGAAGTAGAAGATCATCCCAGGCTGGATAATTGCACGAAGGCCATGCTGCTGCGCTCCATCAGCCATACCCTGCAAACGACCTTTACCCCTGACGACTTCAATACGAAGTTGGCTCCCTACAAGCAGGAACTTCCAGAGGTGACGCTTCGAGTAGGGCAATGGGCCTTGCTCGCACCCCTGCCCGTCGCTCCGCGCGTATGGGAAGCAACAGCGACTATGGCGGACCGTATGGCACAGTGGGCAGAAAATGGCTGGATAGTCCGTACCGAGGCGGATCTGGACCGCTACACGTTTGGAGTAGCCGGCTCGGTTGGCCTGTTACTGTCGGACCTGTGGGCCTGGTACAACGGAACACAATCGAACCGCGTTCATGCCGTAGGATTCGGGCGTGGTTTGCAAGCCGTCAATATCCTGCGTAACCACGCGGAAGATGTGGCACGGGGCGTGGAGTTCTTTCCAACCGGTTGGCGAGTAGGAGACATGCATGACTACGCGCGTCGCAATCTGGCGCTGGCCGATGCCTATACCAGCGCGCTTCCCCCCGGCCCCGTGTTGGACTTTTGCGCCCTTCCGCTGGCTCTGGCTTATGCTACCCTGGACTCCTTAGCCCGGGGAGACGGCAAGCTCAGTCGTAGCAATGTACTCCAGATTGTTGCTCAGTACACTCAGCAACGATTGTAATCGCCCGCATACTCCTGCCGAACAGTGCTGTCTGTCGGCGAACATGCTGATGGGAGCATTCTAGTGTGAATGCTCCCATCGGGAAGTCACTCAATGCGGAGAAGTGTATATTCTTTCACCCCGCCAGGAGTGGCTACTATGATACGATCTCCTGCTTTATGACCCAGCAGCGCTTTCCCAACCGGCGATTCATTGGAAATTAACCCGGCCCCTGGATTCGCTTCATAGGAACCCACGATGGTATAGCGAAACTCGCGGCCATCATGCGCAAGCAGGTGAACGACCGAGCCGAGAGAAGCTTCGTCGGTTGACTCCTTCTCAATTACAGTAGCAGTTGCCAGCAACCGCTCTAACTCTCCAATGCGTCCCTCGACAAATGCCTGTTCATGCTTCACATCCTGATAAACCGCGTTGCCAAAGAGGTCTCCTGCTTCCACCACTTCACGGAGGTTCTGGTTGACCTCGAAGCGTTTCACTTTGCGCAAAAACTCTAATTGACCGAGAACTCGTTGATGTCCGTCACTCGTGAGAAATTGTACCTCCATCATTTTGTTTTTCCTTTCCGAACAAAACTGTAGCCCCCTCTTTGTTCTTCCCAGGTGAGCTACATGTAGCATAGCTTACCGATATGAATTGGGCCTGTATACAAGCTTAGTTGTAACTGAGTTATATCTCGACCTTGCTAAATGGCAACGCTTTTCGCTCTGCGCCGGGCAGCGCGGCGCTCTCGCAGAAGACGCTGTTTCAAACGCCCTCCAAAGAAACGCCAGGCCAGTAGCAAGAGAACCAGGACACCAAGCAGCACCCAGCCTGCGCGCTCAATCAGCATCTGTAAGCTTTCAATCTCTGATGCCAGAAAGTAGCCAAG
>DASTKD010000345.1:0-4309 GCA_035716135.1 Ktedonobacteraceae bacterium | reverse complement strand
TTCCAGGATGCAAGCCAGGTGCAAGATCAGACCCGCCAGCACCTCTATCTCAAATGTTTCGCCAACCTCCACCTCGATTAGCTCGATCATGCGCTCGATGAGGGGCATGACGCGCACCGGATTAAGAAAGAGCAGGCGCTGGGCAAGTGTAAAGGAAATCTCGCGCATGAGATCGGCGCGTCGCGTGAAGACCAGCGTATTTTGGGCGGGTGGCGCAGTGAAGACCGCTTCCTGTTGCGTTTCTGAAGGATTGAGCAGCGCGGGGTCGATCAGCGTTTCGCCCAGCAGGGTGCGCAGCCGCGCAATGCCATCCCCGAAAAGAAAATCGGTCAGGGCGATGAAAGGATAGCTTTCAAGATGAGGATTGATGGTTCCCACCACCGCCGTGACGTTACGATTGCCCACCAGGCGCTGCACCTCATCGGCTGTTTTGCTCGACAGGCTGATGTCCATGCAGATGATTTCTACCCCCTGTTGGCGCAGCCCAGGCATATGCTCCTCGATCAGTTCCGCAATTTTTGCCGCGCTGCCGAAACCGGTCAGGCAGACCGAGAGGATCACACGCGGCACAAGCCTGATCTGCGGAATATCGGGGGCATCGCCCGCTTGATGCCCGTTTACGGGCGGAAACTCCTGAGAAAAGCCGCGCTTCTCTTCATTTGAAATGTCACTATGCGCGTGTTCATCGCCAGCGCGCGGATGTGTCAGGCTGGCGACCAGTTGGTCGAGTGTCAGGTGCGTGGTGCGCTGCGCTCTACGCGCCGCTTCCACCAGCAGCGAAGCCGAGACGCCCGCTATCGCTCGTACCTCTATACCCGTCTGCCTGAAAATGAGTTCGCCCAGCGAAAGCAGCGAGGAGAAATCGACCAGCAGGAGTACCCCGCTGCCCTGTTCTGCCGCCTGCACCCGGTGAATCACCTTGTCCAGCAACTCTTCGGGCGATTCGTCTAGCGTCAGTTCTACCGGGCGCACGCTATTTACGCCAACCAGCGTGTTTGCCAGTTCCGCCAGTCCAGCCGCGATACCCCGCCCGTGCGCCGCCACGACGATGCCCACCGTTGATTGGGCATCGCTGAGCAGGGTTTCCGCGTTTGCCAGCAGCACCGCCAGTACGTCGATTTCGCTTTCAGGCAACGCTATGCCAGGCGTGACTCGTAGCTGAGCCAGCGCGGTGCGCGCTACCTCATATTCAACGGGATACGTGCGCCGCACCGACTGAAGTGCCAGACCGGTCATCTGGCTTCCCTGCGCGATATGTTCAAGCGCGCTGGTCAGGTGCATCGCCAGCACCAGGGCCAGCTTTTCCGGCAAGACTCGCCCCAGTTGTTCTTCCGCGAAGGCCACAATGTCGCGGCTGACAGATGCCATACGCTCATCAATCAGCATGGAGACGGAGCCTGCGGGTTTAGCGGTGACTTCTTGCGCGAAATGCTGGAAATAGTCCTGGATGTCCAGATGTAACAGGCGATTGATCTCGCTGTCAGACAGCCCGCTCCGGCGCAAGCGGTTCAGGTCGGTGCTGATGGTGTCATAGAGGTCATGAGCCGACTCTGGCAGGCTGTCGAGACTGAGTCCGGTCGGCGTAAAGATATGCGGCGCTTCCAGCAAGGGCCTGATGGGGGCAAGCTGTCGATGCAGCTCAACCGTGCGTAACAATCCCTGGCGCACATGATCGGGTAAGACGCCCAGGTGTACATTTAATTCCGGCAGGTTGTGGGTGCGGTACTCTAAATAAGCGCGAGCGCAGGTAAGCTGGACATCGGTGCGCAACTGGCCGATGTTGCCGGGGCAGTTATACAACAGCAATGCCTGTAACACCTGGGCTTCGACATGAATATTGGTGCCGATACTGCTGCATTCGGTGGTAAAAAAGGCGCGTAGCAACTCGTAGCGTTCCGTCACGGTGCGCTCGTGTAATCCCGGCAGGGTGATGGTCATAGGAATACGCCTGCGAAAGGTTGACAGCAGCGTTGTGGCGGGGTCTTCCGTGGTTGCCGCCAGCAGCAACAGCGAGGCGTGGCGTTCGTGGACATCACCCAGGCGGCGAAAGCGCTCGCGGTCCATCAGGTAAAAGAGCATCTCCTGACCCTCTGGCGGCAAGCGATGCACCTCATCAAGGAAGAGAATGCCCCGGTGAGCCTGCTCGACTAAGCCCTCGCGGTCACGTTCCGCGCCTGTATACGCGCCGCGCACAACGCCGAAAAGATGTGCCATGAGCAATTGTGGATTACTGGCGTAGTCGGCGCAATTGAAACTGACAAAGGGCGCATCAGGCGGTAAAGCGTTCAGTTCAAGAGCATAGGTGTGCATTAAACGCGCCAGAGTTGTTTTGCCAACGCCGCTCGGACCGCAGAGCAGCGTATGCAGGCCGCGCGGTGGATACAACATAGCCGCTTTTGCCTGTTGCACAGCGACTTTCAACCCTTCGTCGCTGCCAACCAGCGTGTCGAAGCTGGTCGCGGTTGCGCCATTATGTACTGATGCGGCAATCGCTGGCGGCTTGCCTGGCTCTTTGATGCCCGTAGCAACTCCCTGGTGAGGCGTTTGCAGCGCCTCTTCCCCATGCCAGGCAAACGCCTTCGACGCCTTTTCCGCATGGTTGTTCATGGAGAGAGAGGAGGTCGAAGACGCCTTGATAGTGAACAGGACGGGTCGACCTGGAATACGTTCGATTAACCCTTCCTGAGCGAGGATATTGAGATCTCGACTGGCATTGGTGCGGTCCACCTGCGCCAGTTCAGCGACTTCTTCGGCGCTGAAGCCGGTATAACGACGTAATGCACCACTCTGTGCCGGCCGTTGCGTACACATTGAGCGTAAAGTCTCGAATACGCGATCTTTGCGGAGCAACCAACGACTCCTTTCAGATACGGCATTGTGGCTGGCTGGTTGTCTATGTAGTCCGGTCGTGTGTCTGGAGCGAGAAAATCAATTGTAACGAAACCCTCTCGCGTAATATTATCTATATATGTACTACGTTCAAATACATGAGTAAATTCACAAGAGGGATTTTTCTTACGTGGTAAGCTGAAAACAGAGGCAAAAGAGCCTGTATTCAGGAAATAGTCCTCATAAAAAATTTGTTTTAGTACATATGGGGGCTATGTGGGGGCTAGTTGGGGAACAAAAAATTCTCTTGATAAATAGGACTAAATTCTTGTTACTCTTGTGTTAAGTATTCCGTTTACTCTTGATATAAGGACATTAGAATATCCTTAGAAATTTTTCACACGATTTTCACTACTACAAGGGATGGGGTTGGGATGAACACCAATACTCGCAATTATCAAGCAATCAACGCATATGGCGTGATTGGGGACTGTCATTCGGTGGTGCTGGTCGCTCCAGACGGTTCAGTAGACTGGGGCTGCCTGCCGGATTTCGATAGCCCGGCGATCTTCTGTCGCCTGCTCGACGCGCAACGCGGAGGGTACTTTCAAATCGCGCCTGTCGATCAAAACATTCGTGGGACGCAGCGCTACCTGCGCGGCAGCAACGTATTGCAAACCAGGTTCGCCACCGAGACGGGCGAAGTGATCTTGACGGATTTTATGCCGGTAGAGACGTTAAGCGCCTGGCAGTTCCGTGAATTGAATAATAATACCTGGACTCGTGAAGATGGTTCCTGCCATTGTCTTGTGCGCATCGTAGAATGCGTGCAAGGCGAACTGCCCATCAGCATGACTCTCAAAGTCACTCCCGACTACGCGGAAGCGCCTGCTGAAGTGTCGCTCGTGCCAAACGGCCTGGGCGCGGTCGTTTCTGGTGGTCAGCAGCATGTAGGTCTGGCAGTAATTGGGGCCTATCGCCTGCCTTCATTTACGATGTACGTGCAACAAGATGACGGCGATACATCCCCCTCGATCGTCATGCAAGCCACGTTGCAGGAAGGCGAACGTTTGCTGTTCGCGGTTGGGATGGGGCGCAATGCTCGCGCCGCGCGCCGGCTGGCCGAGGAAGAGTTACATATGCGCAACTTCGACTGGGAACTGGCGCATACCCTGCACTGCTGGCGTACCTGGTTGAAGGGCAGTATCAATAGCGGGCCATACGCGCATTGGGTAGAACGCAGCGCGCTGGTACTCAAAATGATGACGTATGCTCCTACCGGGGCTATTGTGGCGGCACCGACCGCCTCTTTACCGGAAGAACTGGGAGGCGTGCGCAACTGGGATTATCGTTACACCTGGCTACGCGATGCCACCTTCACTCTGTACGCGCTGAACGTGCTGGGCTTCACAGAAGAGGCGCACTCCTTTACGCACTGGCTGCGGCGTCTTTCTTATAAGAATGGCGAGGATCTGCAAAT
>DASTKD010000344.1:0-6639 GCA_035716135.1 Ktedonobacteraceae bacterium | reverse complement strand
TTACCCATTAGAAACATGTAGTCATTCGCCCGAGTCAACTCACCGAAAAAGCCTGTTGCCTGTGGGATGCGAGCCTGTGATGATATCGTGAGATACAGAACGACTCTAGTGAGTACCTTGTGATGCTCCGACGCTATGCTTAGAGTGGAGGTTTCCCTGGACGGGAACTGGTGAATTTGTCAAGCAGGACACTCTCATGTAGCGCCAAAAACCCCGTCGCAGGGAACGAAGTGAAGGGGGTGTTCTATGATACAACCGGATAACACACACAAAAGAAGATTTGTCTTCGGCATGGCGCTTGTTGCTCTCGTCCTGGTCGGCCTGCTCACAGCTTGCTCGGGCCTGCAAAACGCGCAGGAGCAGGCAGGCACAGCTAGCCAGGACCCGCCCATACCGCACCTCACCCAGGCAACACATGGTGTCATGGATACGACCGGAAGCGTCCCGCAAAGCTTCCTGGAGCAACTGCGTTCGCGCTCGGACGCGGCGCAGGCCCACGGGTTTCAGATCGCGGTGGTGATCTTCAATAACCTGGCGAGCGATCCGCACCAGTTCGCCACCAGGGTCTTTAACGACAACGGCATCGGATACAAAGACACGAATAATGGAGTACTCTTTGTCCTCTACCTGCAAAAACCAGGTACTGATGGACACGCTCCCTGGCTGACCTACATTACTGGCGGCGGCATCTCCGGCTCGCTCCCGGATACGCTGATGGATGACTACGCCCAAAGCGCCTTTGTCCCCGCTCGCACGCAGGGACACTGGCAGGATGGCCTGCTGGCTTTCTACGACAAGGTCTACGCGGCTGAGCAAGACCCGGCGATAGCGCAGCAGTGGCAGAGCCAGCATCCGCAAGCAGCACCGGGCAGCGGCTCGTCCGGTAATATCCTCCAGGCCGTGGGAATAGGCATCCTTGTCTCTCTCGCCATCGTCTTCTGGCTCGTCGTCAGTGCGGTCGTCGCGGCTCGACGGAGAGAAAGCTTTTTCTACACGGCTTTTCGCCTCCTCGGGCGCTTCTTGCTGCTGCTCGCCTTGCTGAGCCGTGGCGCGGGAGGAGGCTCTCGCTCGCGCAGCAGCGGCACGGGACCGTGGGGCGGCGGGGGCAGATCGCCGTCGTCGGGCGGTGATGTGTAAGATGAAGTGAAAAATGAAAGGAAAGGTACTCATATGTTTGAGAAAGAACGCTTCACAACCTATGATGACAGGCGGGCATACAGCGAGATGCCAGGCTCATACAGGGGAGAGAAGATGATCCCGCCCAGGCGTTTTTGGACACGCCCCAAAATCATCTCTGCGGTGGTGATCGCCATTCTCTTACTGGGCGGCATTGTTTGCATCTACCAAAGTATTACCATCCAGCAGCGACAGTACGACATCCAGGGCCAGATCGGTAATGTCTGGAACGAGGTTGACCGGGCTTCGCAGTTGCTCCAGCAGGACGCGGCGCTACTCAACACGACGATTGCATCCCAGAACGAGGCTATCGCCAGGATCGCCCAGGCGCGTAGCAACGTGGTAACTATCAAAGCCAGTCAGGGGACGGGCGACACCAACGCGGCTCTTGCCGCTGCGAACCAGATGAGCGCGGGCATCCGCGTCTTCGTCGAGAACTACCCGGATTACGGGGTAGGCAGTAACGCGCACTCGGTGCTGATACAGATCGAAGGGTCCTTCAACCGCATCGAATATGCGCGCAGCCAGCTCATCAGCACACAGACGGATTTCAACAAGTGGCTGCTGACGCAGATTCCCATGAACCTGTTCTATCACCCGGTACAGATTCTGGGATCGAATACCAACCCGGCTGGGCCTGTCCCGGTACCAACCTATGTGCAGCCCACACCGTAATCACTATGACAGATTGCGAAGTCATACAGGAAGTCCCGCAGGGATCATAAGACATGGCACAGACAAAACGGACAGGCCGGCAGTTGGATGAGTGCGACCGTTCTACAGGAACGCAGGCGCAGCATCTACAGGTATACCAGAAGAGCTATTACCCGACTGGAAACGCTTTTGCGGATGCCACGCTCGAATTGATTGATAGGCTTACGAAAGGGCGCGCCGACTGGTTACAGCGCGCCTTCAGCTATCTGATCTTTGGCGGATTCTCAGCGGTTGTGAACCTGGTCGTCTTTTCCCTGGTCTACTACCGGGTATCCTGGCCTGCCGGGCAGCAATGGCATTACATCTTTGCCTTTGCCATCGCCAGCGAAGTGTCGATTCTAGTGAATTTCTTCCCCAACGATGCCATCACGTTTCGCCGCCTGCCCGGACACAGCCGTCCCTGGATGGTGCGCTGCATACGCTTTCACGGGACGTATTTGCTGGGAACGCTGCTCCAATTGATCCTCTCGTTCTCACTGCACTTGCTGGGCTGTCCGGCGCTCTTCGCGCAGGGGTTCGCCATTGCTCTTGTCACCGCCTTTAACTTCGCCTTCCACCACATCTTCACCTATCGCGGGAAACGGAAGCATCTGTGATAATCCTGTGACGAACCTGTCGGCGAATGTGAGGACAACGTGAGTCTCATAGGCTATATTTCTCCAGGTACTGTTTTACATGGATCATATCCCCTAAACTTCTGACTGCTCTGGGCGGGATGAACTCGCAAGAGGGAGAGTCGCTATGAACGAAGATATATTTGAAAAGAAACCGGTCACGCCGGCAGTGAGCGATGAACCGAATGTTCGCACTACATCTCCGCTTCCCAGAGTCCCGGACATCGCGCCGGGCGCGCCTGTGCTTGTTCCACAGGTGAGGAGGCAAGAGAGATTCCGGCGCTGGCTTTTCGTGTCTCTGGCAGGTGTGCTGGTACTGGCAACCATGATTGGCTTGCTGGTTTCCCTCTTGCAGCGACCCGGTACGACTCCTTCTTCCGCCTTTCAGCCAGCACACTGCCCATTCCCACTGGCAGCAGGTGTTGTGGAGGGGAAGGCTGTGATCTGCGGGTACCTGACGGTACCCGCAGATCACAGCCGCCCGCAGGGTCCAACCATCCGGCTAGCGGTCGCTATCATCAAGGCCCCTTATCCTGCTCCTGCTTCCGTCCCGGTCATTGATCTGCAAGGCGGGCCTGGGACTGAGCTGCTGGCGAATCTCGGCCCCGTCCTCACGCCGACCAAACTCTCCAACTGGCAGCTCGGGGACCGCGACCTCATCCTACTGGACCAGCGCGGGGTGGGCTACTCGCAGCCCTCGCTTGGCTGTCAGGCCAGCGAGACTGCGCAAACCTGTCACGACCGCCTGGTGCGGCAGGGCATTAACCTCAACGACTACAACACGATCCAGAACGCTGAAGATGTGCATGACCTGGTGCGCGCTCTGGGCTACCACCAGGTCACCCTGTGGAGCATCTCCTATGGTACTCGCCTCGCCCTCACGGTGATGCGCCTCTTCCCCTCGGACATCCACAGCGTCGTCCTCGACTCGACCTCCCCTCCACAAGTCGACATCGACACCGGTTTCCCGGCTGCGACCCAACGCGCGTTTGACACGCTCTTTCGTGGCTGTGCCGCCAACCCCTACTGCAACCAGCGCTACCCGCACCTGCGGGAAGTTTTCGCGCGCCTGGTCAGTGATCTGAACCAGCATCCGGCGACCATGCAGGTGACAGACCCCCAGACCGGCAAGCCAGTTCGCGTCGACATCACGGGCGACGGTATGGTGAACGGGCTGCGCAATGCCCTCTACGATACCGCGCTCATTCCTAAGCTGCCCAAAGTGATCTACCAGCTTGCTCACCACGACTACTCTCAAGTGACGGCGATCAGCGAAGCGGCCAATGCCGCGCTTGGTTCGGACAGCGTGGGCATGTTCTACTCGGTCACATGCAGCGAGTCGATTCTCACCCCACAGGCCATACCGGCCGCCGTACAGATGGTGGAACCCGAGACGCGGCATTACTTTCTCACGTCCCTACAGGATGATTACGCCACTTGCCAGCTCTGGCACGTCCAGCCTGTACCCGCGTCGCAGTGGCAGCCTGTCACCAGCGCCATTCCCACCCTGATCCTGGCCGGAGAGTACGATCCCGCGACTGCTCCCGCTTACGGTAAACTGGCGGGGCAAACGCTCTCCAGGAGCTACTTCTTCCTGTTTCCCGGCACGGGACATGGCGTGGTGGGTCGTAACTTCTGCGCCACAAGCATGTTCCTGGCTTTTCTGGAACTCCCCACGAAGAAACCCGATACCACCTGCATGTCGGGAGTCGGAGAACCGCTCTTTGAGTAATCCGCTGCGTGGGCTGACCATCAGGACTGCGAGCAAAGCATAAAATCTACAGGCTACATTCTTGATACAAATATGAAATTTCACTGCTCAAAGGAGTATCTTATGAAGAAACAACCCTCGCTTAGTTTCGTCGCCAGCCTGTTCGCCATTGTGTGCTACCTGGCGTTCGCTCTGCTGGCTTTCGCGCACTACCCGTTGTCCTACTCACCACTGAAGAACTGGCTCAGCGACCTGGGCAACCCCGACCTGAATCCCTCGGGGGCAATCTTCTACAACATCGGGATCGTCGCAACCGCAGTCGCGCTGTCGCTGTTCTTTCTGGGCTTATCCCGCTGGAAGATGGAAAACAACCGGACACAGCGCCTTATGCTGCTCATCACGCAGGGCTTTGGGTTACTTGGTGCCTTTGCCATGTTCATGAGTGGCCTCTATCCGATCAACTCCCTGGCGCTCCACAGCTTCTTTTCCATCTGCCTGTACATCCTGCTGGGAACAGCGTTCGCTTTCTCCATTGCCGCTTTACGGTATCATGCTGCCTGCCCGCGCTGGCTCCTCATCGTGTTTGCCTTCACCGCTGTTGTAGATATGCTCTCCGGTGTCTTTCACACGGTCACAGTACTTGAATGGGTCACGGTCGCGCTGCTCCTTTGTGCTGTTGGTCTCCTGGGTGTTGAAACGAACCGGCTGCCCTCCTCGAAGATGGACCGTTCTCCAACAGTGGCTATCAGATAAGTCTGATCTTCGATAGATCTATCAGATTGGTAGAGCTAAACCTTATCACCCTTGCAAAGACCATAACCGCTTTCGATCAGCTCTCTCAATCGCACACTGAAGCGAGTCGCGGGAGCGCCATCGACAATGCTATGATCGAAACTGAGCGTGAGAGAAAGATATTCTCTCAGCATAATCTGTCCATCGATGACGCCTGGCTTTACGGTGATGCCGCCCAGGGTCAGGTCAAGGGTATGGTCGTTGACGGGAATACCCCAACCGCCGCCCTTCCCGAACATTCCGACCGCCGTGATGCCCACCGTCCCACCGTACTTCTTCTGCACCTGGGGATACGACCGGCGCGCCCGGCAGAAGGCCCACCAGCCAATTCTGAAGAGAAAGAGCGGCAAGAACCGCAGCGCATAGGTTGTCCTGAAGCCCTCCCAGACCCCGGCTACGTTCTCTCCCTGCGCGGCTCTCACCTCGTGATGGATCTCTCGAAAGGTCTTCTTATTTGCCCCCCGGATAATGTAGATGATGGGCTGCTTCTGCCCGGCTATCACACGCTCGATAGGAATCGCTATGTCCACCGCGTCGAACAGGACGAGACGCCTGCTGCCTTGACGACATGCCTGTAGCGATTTGTTCTCATCGATAGCTCGCGCCAGGCACGCCGCGATAAAGGCGGTAAACGACAGGGATTCACCTGTTCTCGTCTTGTAATCCCGCAGAAACTCACGCGCCTTCGTCACATCGACTTCGAGCAGGCCGTGGATCACCGGCTTGCGCTGGACTGCTGGATACATGAGAGCCAGTATTCGTCGCAGCTTCGTGTACGGGACAACCTTGTAATCATGGCGCTGCCTGTTCCTCATTTGATATACCTCCTCATGCGCGCTTCGAGCCAACACGAGCGGCGAGACTTCTTTCAAGATTTCCTATGGCAGAGAGATCAGGCCCATGCGCACTTTGAGCGCGATAATGCGGCGCAGCGACTGGCGCAGGCGATCCTGGGAGATGCGACCCAATTGCACAGCGGTGGTCATGGCGGTCACAACGGCGGCCAGTCGATCAGGCTCGATCGGACACTCCACGATGTCATTACCCGCCAGAATGGCTCGCACGCTCGCCTCGGCGATGGCCTGCGCCTGGTTGCTGTAGCCCTGCTGTTGCATGAATTCGAACAGCCCTCCCCCATCCATGGCGTCGGTAATCACGACCCCCTGGTAGCCCAGCTGACCGCGCAAGACCTGGTCAATTAGTACAGGCGAGAGTGAGGCGGGCGCGGATGAGTCATAAGCAGGAACCATGACGTGCGTTACCATAATCATGCCCGGTTGATACGCCAGCAGGGCGCGAAACGGAGCGAAGTCAATGGCATTGAGCTGGGCCTGGGTATGGGTGATGGTTGGAAGTCCGTAGTCGGGGTTGGCCGGGGCCGAGCCAATGCCTGGCCAGTGCTTCAAAGTTCCCTCGACGCCGCTGTGCTGCAGGCCATCCAGAAACGCTCCTGCATACGCGATCACCTGGGCAGGAGTGGTGCCGAACATGCGGCTCTGATCCACGGCCCCACCCTGAGAGACATCCGCCAGGGGCGCGAAGTCGGTATTGATGCCACTGGCGAGCAGACGCTGCGCATCAAGTTGCGCCTGGGCGTAGGCTTGCTGCGGATTTCCTGTGGCTGCAAGCGAC
>DASTKD010000343.1:0-3807 GCA_035716135.1 Ktedonobacteraceae bacterium | reverse complement strand
ATATCGCAGGATCATTCCTGGGTTGCCAGGCAAGTGCGTATCGGTGCCATGACCGAGGAGGAGGCGCGCACGCACGAGAAACGCAACGTGATTTACCGCTGCCTGGGTACAGAAGACTATGTCGAGGTCGACCTGTTTACCGAAGCCGTCCAGGATGGCGACATCCTTGTGCTCTGCACCGACGGCCTCACCGGCCTCGTCACCAACGCCGAAATCGGCGCGATCGTTGAACGCTACGGCCCGGAAGAGAGCGTCCAGCGTCTGGTAGCTCTCGCCAACGAGAACGGTGGCCCCGACAACATCACGGCTGTGGTGGCGCGGGTGTCTGTGGGGTAGGGGAATCGTATAGATCAGAAGAAGAGTGAATGCCCATTGCTCGCGCAAGCAATGGGCATTCACTCTTCTTCTGATCTATCTCATCTTCCATGAGAGGTCGAGCCATCCTGCAATATCCAGAAAGAAGTATTATATACATCGAAACGATTTTATGATAGAATTTTCATTGGTACAGATAGCCTTATTTACGCCCATTGCTCATATGACGGTTATAAAATGATATTTACTTTACCTCTTCACGAGTAATTGAGGCATGTAGCCCAACTTGCTGGTCGCGAACGAGAAGGATGCATTTTAGGAGGCGCGAGGAATGACTATCGGGAATCAAACCCAGGCGAATCAATCTGTATACTCTCGCCGCTTGCGCGTCTTCCTCTGCCACTCTTCTGGCGATAAGCCTGCCGTTCGTGTACTTTACAAGCGCTTACAAACAGAGGGAATTGATCCCTGGCTAGACGAGGAAAATCTATTGCCAGGCCAGTACTGGGAAGCCGAGATTCGGAAGGCCGTAGAGCAGACGGATGTGGTTATCATCTGCCTTTCAATTAGCTCTATCAATAAAACAGGTTTCGTCCAAAAAGAGATCACATTTGCCCTTGATATTGCGGAACAGCAGCCAGAGGATACAATTTTCCTGATTCCCCTTAAATTGGAAGAATGCACAATTCCTAATCGGCTGAACAAATTGCACTGGGTCAATTACTTTGAGGAAACAGGTCATGCTCGCTTAATGCGTGCTCTAGAGGCTCGCGCCCAAAAGTTGGGTATAGCTCTGGAACCTGTCTCAAAGACGGCACCCTCAGAAACGTTCATCTCACGCGCTCCCACAGTCGCAGCTTCACTGGTAGAGCCTGAATTGAACGATGGGATGAGTCGAAATCAAACCGTCTACTTGCCAGTTGGAGGAGCTTCGACACAGGGACTTGAGCAGAGTACTATGATAAGCTCCGGCAGGGTATCATCCTCCGCTACCGAAACAACTACTCAGCCAGGGCCGGGCTTCGTAAGCATTGAGTTTCTTAGTGGTCCACTGAAAGGCACAATCTATACCATTAACAAGCCAGTGATTGCACTTGGACGCGAACCGGCTAACGATGTTGTGATCTCCTATGCTGCCATCTCGCGCCACCATGCGCAGATCGTCTACAGCAATGGCAGATGGAGCATTCGCAAGCTCGCACCACAGAATACCGTGACCGTCAATAAAAAAGAGGTTCAGCAGGAGACGCTCAACAATGGTGACATTGTTGTGCTGGGTACAGTGTGCAGCTTCCGCTTCTTGCCAGGTTCAGCACAGGAGATAGCTGCGCCTCCTCACGAGCAGCCTCTGGTAACGCAGGCGGTACAAAATGTCCCCCCATCGGCATCGATTGTTGGCTCTATCGGTACCGAACTGAAAGTCATAGATGGTACCAGGTGGGGGCAGCAGAGCCCCTGGATAGAAATTAGCTCAAATATCCATCGCGAGAAAAAAATCTATCCGCTCGTTAATCCGATCATCAATATTGGGCGCGCCCCGGCTCCAGAGAATGATATCGTGATTGATGAGAATGTGGTTTCCGGCCAGCATTTGCAGGTTGTACGCGATGGCAACCAGATGGTAATCGTTCACCCGCATCCAGCGCGCCAGAGAACTGCCAACGGCCTCATCTATCAGGGGCGGGTGATCCAGGGCGATCAGCCATTTCGCAAAATTCTGACGCGAGGCGATATTTTCCGTATCGGCGACGAGCATGGTACGCTGGTCACACTCACCTACAATGATGGCAGTGGTGCCAGCCAGGAACCGGTGCTGGAACTGCGCCCGATTCCACTGAATAGCCCCAGAATAACAATTGGACGCCACCCGGACAACATGGTGGTGCTCAACCACCCACAGATTTCCAGCCACCACGCCAGTATCGAGCAGGTCCAGGGCGGGCATCGTATCAGCGACCTGCGCAGCACCAGCGGCGTTTTCGTCAACGGGCAGCGTATCTCCGACCACCTGCTCAAGTCGGGAGACGAGGTGCGTATCGGCCCCTTCAAACTGACCTATACCGGAACACGGTTGACGCAGCAGGACGAGAGCAACGGCATTCGCATCGACGCGCTACATCTGAAGAAGCTGGGCAACAAAAACGTCATTCTCCTGAATGACATTTCGCTTGTCGTGCCGCCGCGCAAATTCGTGGCGTTGGTGGGTGGCGCAGGCGCTGGCAGGTCGACGCTGATGGATGCTTTAAGCGGCTTGCGCCCGGCTCAGCAGGGGACCGTGCTTTACAACGGACAGGATTATTACAAGAACCTGGCGGCCTTCAGCACGCAGCTTGGCTACGTGCCGCAGGACGATATCATTCACCGCGACCTGACCGTCGAGCGCGCCCTCTACTACGACGCCAAATTGCGTCTGCCGACAGATTTCACCGATGAGCAGATCAAACAGCGCATCGAAGAGGTGCTGGAAGAAGTGGAACTCACACAGCGGCGCAAACTGCTGGTCAGTAAGCTCTCCAGTGGACAGCGCAAGCGCGTCTCCATCGCGCTCGAACTGCTGGCCAACCCCAGCGTCTTCTTCCTCGACGAGCCAACCTCCGGCCTCGATCCCGGTCTGGATCGCAAGATGATGTTCCTGCTGCGCAAGCTGGCCGATAAGGGTCACACCATCGTGCTCGTCACGCACGCCACCAACGATATTATCAATACCTGCGACTACATCTGCTTCCTGGCGCAAGGAGGCCGCGTTGCCTACTATGGTCCGCCGGAAGAGGCCAAAAAGTATTTTGGCAAGTCTGCCTTCACCGATATCTACTATGCTTTGGAGCCAACTGACGACAATCCGAATATTCCGGCAGAGGCGGAGGCGCGCTTCAAAGCTTCTCCCGAATATCAGAAGTATGTCGTGGATCCGCTCATGCGAGGCCCTGCAGCTCGTGTTGGAGACAATCAGTCATCTTCGACAATTAAGCGGCCCAAACGCAGCAATCCTCGCAATCAGTTCTGGCTGCTCTCAAAACGTTCCCTGGAATTGCTCAAGAATGATGGAGGTCATCTCGCACTTCTGATTTTACAGGTGCCTCTCGTTGCTTTGGTCTTGCTCTTTCTGGCTGGCTACGGAACTTTTGACCTGAGCAGTGTCGCAACCTGTGTACCGCAAGGGCAATTTCCCAATTCTTCGGGTAATTCGTTTAGCTGCCAGAACGTAGTGAATGCCCTCAATACGTCGCAGGGACAGGTCTACATGCAGCAGCACAATTTCACATCAATCAACCAGGCGGTACAGAGCTTCATAGCACCGGGTTCGGGGGGAGATGCACAGAAAATCCTGTTTATCATGGCACTAGCCGCTGTTGCATTTGGCTGTATGAATGGGATCCGCGAAATCGTCCGGGAGAGAGCTATCTACCAGCACGAACGCATGGTAAACCTGGGTATAATTCCTTACATCTTCTCCAAGATTGCAGTGCTGGGAATGCTCTGCCTGCTGCAAAG